>NZ_JAPCIT010000005.1:0-282191 GCF_027707385.1 Aeromonas sp. QDB54
AAAAAATCGGCTCAAACATGAAGAAATGAAATGACTGAGTCAGCCGAGAAGAATTTCCCCGCTTATTCGCACCTTCCTTAGGTGTATATGCATCAGAACATATGCGTATTGGTGGGCACATCATATTTAATCACTGGTTTGATAACGTAGGAGGAACACCTGAATGCCCAAGAAAACGATTGATTGACTGTATGTATAACCCTTTAGCACTTCCAATATTTAGTCGAGATATTCCCGATGAGTACAAATTTGACGTACTGTTTGGAAGGAAACATGTTTGTATGGGTATATGCATTGAGAAATTACTAGAAGAATGTAATAAAATTGGTTACTCAGTACGGTTTGCAACAAACAAAGAGCAAGGCTTATTGGATAAAACTGGGAAAAGACCATATAAACACAAAGGAAAGTCAGTGTTTATTGGCGATGGTGTAAAGGAAGTAGTTTTAATGGACGGCATTTTTCTACGTATCATGTTTCATGGACAAACACCTATTTCTGTGATTAAAACCATGATAGAAAACATTGAAGCCCAGAAATAGCCGGGGAGGGAGCAATAAGCATAGCGCATTGCATCTCTTACTTTTTAATACTTGGTGCAATTCACTTCGTTCATTACACCCTACTTGCTGTCTCTTGATAAATAAAGACTCCATTGCAGCCTTACCCCTCTCTTTTACTGCCAGAGCCCCTCTTTATTCGTCAGCATTTTATCGTTTATTTCTTAGCCAGCTTGATGCAAAACGCTGGCAAAAATGGATAGCCAGCTAAAACAATCACTTGCCAGGGTCTGGGCGGGGTATTTCAATCAGTGGCCAATTAATAATTTCGTTAGCCACCCCTTTTTGATTATTTATACCTGAGCATAAACCTACGACGGGTGTGTCATTATACCCTTAACGGCAGATGAACAGACTGTGTCCCATGATGAGCCTCTTTATATCCAGTTAGCTCCCTTTCCCATCGCAATCCATTAATGCGTTCCTGCGGCACCTGCCGCACGCCCGATAGACGGGGGCGGCCCGTGCTGGCCAATCGTCACCATCAAACTGACAGACAACTTCATGAACGGTAATCACAAACAAGCCCTGTCCGGCGTTACGCTGGCGGCGATCGGCGTGGTCTATGGCGACATCGGCACCAGCCCGCTCTATACCCTGCGCGAGTGCCTCTCCGGCCAGTTCGGTTTCGGGGTGGAGCCCGCCTCCATCCTGGGCTTTCTTTCACTGATCTTCTGGCTGCTGATCCTGGTGGTCTCGGTCAAGTATCTCTCCTTCGTGATGCGGGCCGACAACGCCGGCGAAGGGGGCATTCTCACCCTGATGTCGCTGGCCACCCGCAACACTCCGGCCAAGTGGACCCCCTTGCTGATCATCCTGGGGCTGATTGGCGGCAGCTTCTTCTATGGCGAGGTGGTGATCACCCCGGCCATGTCGGTGATGTCGGCCATCGAGGGCTTGAACATCGCCGCCCCCTCCCTCGACCCCTATATAGTGCCGCTCTCGGTGCTGGTGCTGACCCTGCTGTTCGCCATCCAGAAACACGGCACCGCCACCGTGGGCAAGCTGTTCGCCCCCATCATGCTCACCTGGTTCATCACCCTGGCGGCGCTGGGTCTGAACAGCATCTTCCAGCACCCCGAGGTGCTGGGAGCGCTCAACCCCGTCTGGGCGCTGCGCTTCTTTGCCAAGTACCAGACCGCCTCCTTCTTTGCTCTCGGCGCCGTGGTGCTGGCCATAACAGGGGTGGAGGCGCTCTACGCCGACATGGGCCATTTTGGCAAGAGCCCGATCCGGCGCGCCTGGTTTATGGTGGTGCTGCCATCGCTTGTGCTCAACTACTTCGGCCAAGGGGCGCTGCTGCTGGCCCATCCCGAGGCCATCACCAACCCCTTCTTCCTGCTCGCCCCGAAATGGGCGCTGCTGCCATTGCTGCTGCTGGCGACCCTGGCGACGGTGATCGCCTCGCAGGCTGTTATCTCCGGGGTCTTTTCGCTGACCCGGCAGGCGGTGCGCCTCGGTTATCTCTCACCCATCCGCATCGTGCACACCTCCGAGCAGGAGTCCGGCCAGATCTATATTCCAGTCATCAACTGGATGCTCTATATCTCGGTGGTGATCGTCATCATGAGCTTCGAGCACTCCAGCAATCTGGCGGCGGCCTACGGCATCGCCGTTACCGGCACCATGGTGCTCACCTCCATCCTCTCCTGCTCGGTGGCTCGCCACAGCTGGCACTGGAACAAGTACCTGGTGGCCGCCCTGTTTATCGCGCTGCTGGCAATCGACGTGCCGCTGTTTGCCGCCAACCTCGCCAAGATCTTCTCCGGCGGCTGGCTGCCGCTCACCCTGGGCGCGGTGATGTTCACCGTGATGACCAGCTGGAAGAGCGAGCGCTTTCAGCTTATTCGCCGCCTCAACGAGCACGGCAACTCGCTGGAGCCGATGATCGCCTCGCTGGAAAAATCCCCGCCGACCAGGGTGGCCGGCACGGCGGTCTATATGTCGCGGGTGGTCAACGTCATCCCCCACGCGCTCCTGCACAACCTCAAGCACAACAAGGTACTGCACGAGCGGATCATCCTGCTCACCCTGCGGGTGGAAGAGGTGCCCTACGTTCACAACGTGCGCCGGGTCTGCATCGAGCAGCTCTCCCCCACCTTCTGGCGGGTGGTGGCAAGCTACGGCTGGCGCGAGACCCCCAACGTGGAGGAGATCTTCCACCGCTGCAACGCCGAGGGGCTGAGCTGCCGGATGATGGAGACCTCCTTCTTCATGGCCCACGAGTCGCTGATCATGAAGGAGCGCCCCTGGTATCTCTACCTGCGCGGCAAGCTCTTTATGCTGCTGCAGCGCAACGCCCTGCGCGCGCCGGATCAGTTCGAGATCCCGCCCAACCGGGTCATCGAGCTGGGCTCGCAGGTGGATATCTGATGGCGTGAGTTGCGCTAAAGAGAGAGGGAGGCATTGGCCTCCCTCTCTCTTTTTACCGTTAATCCCAATGACCGCCCCTCATCCCCAGCCCTTCTCCCACGAGGGAAGAAGGGAGCACACCACGGCGACCATATGCTGCAAACGGTGCAATTCACTTCGTTCTTTGCACCCTACCTCCCGGCATGCTGCCGATATGTTTCCGTTCTCGTGCGTCCGATTACGCTTCGCTAATCGAACCTACGGTTTCAAGACAGACGGTTTCTATCCGAACAGACTCGCCGCCGTAGGGTGCGTTTTCCAAGGTGACGAACCCTCCCGGCGGCTTCGTCACAAGTGACGAACGTCACGCTTCGACAGCAAGACAAGGCCTCAACACCCGTCGATGCTATTTTTAACATCTTTTAAAAACAAATACTTACACTCATCCGGCCAGGCAAAACCAAGCTGGCCCGTATCTTGCCAACCTGCCCCTACTTTCTCCGTTCGCGACACGACAAGGTAGGCTATGAACCGCTTCGTTATCGCTGACCCCAAGCTTTGTATCGGCTGTGGCACCTGTATGGCTGCCTGCAGCGAGGTACACAAGGCGCAAGGTTTGCAACAAGCCCCCCGTTTAACCGTTATGCGACACGAGCAGGCGACCATGCCGGTTCAGTGCCGTCACTGTGACGATGCCCCCTGCAGCAAGGTGTGCCCGGTCGAGGCAATTCGCCAGACCGGCGATTGCGTGCAACTCAACGAGTCGCTCTGCATCGGCTGCAACCTCTGCGCCGTGGCCTGTCCCTTTGGCGCCATCCAGAGCGGCGGCAGCCGTCCGGTGGCCGTGGCCACCAGTTACGACACCTATATCCCCTGCTCCATCCGCTCCAGCAACCCCTCCACCTCTGCCGGCCTGCGCTGCTTTGGCGAGGATCTGCTGAGCTGGGAGCCGGGCGTGCGCAGCATCGCGGTCAAGTGTGACCTGTGCGAATTTCGCGCCGACGGCCCGGCCTGTGTCGATGCCTGCCCCTCCCAGGCGCTGAAGCTGGTCAATGACGGCGACACCGAACGCGCCGCCCGTATCCGTCGCCAGCAAGCGGCCGACACCAACCCGCAAGGGGCCTCTGCCTTCTCGGCGCCCGCCACGGCGCGCCCTGCATCCGATTTATCTACCACAGAGGGAGCGTGCTGATGTTGTCCCCCCTTGTTATGGCCACGCTCCTGCTCTTTTTGCTGGGCGCTGCCGCCGGTCTGCTGCTGCAAAAGCTGCCCGCACTGGCCAACCGCCTCAACAGTGGCTTTGCCCTGCTGGGCTCGCTCGCGGGTCTGGTCGCCGCCATCCAGATCTTTGCTCAAGGCGCCCCCGTCGACGGCCAGCTCTGGCTGCTGGGCTCAGTGCACCTCGACATGCTTGCCGCGCTGATGCTGCTGGTGATTGGCACCGTCGGCGTCGCCGTCGCCCTCTACTCCTTTGCCTATATCCGCGAATATCAGGGCAAGGGGGATGTGGCCATCGGCGCGCTGATGAACCTCTTCCTCTTTGCCATGGTGGGCATGGTACTGGCCGACAACGCGCTCGGTTTCTTGCTCTGCTACGAGCTGGTGACCCTCACCACCTACTGGCTGGTCAAGACCAACCCCGAGGCCGCCAAACAGAGCCGGCTTTACTTGGTGATGAACCATATCGGCATGGCGCTGGTGCTGATCGCCTTCTGGCTGCTCTGCCGCGAAAGCGGTTCGCTGGAGTTCGCCGCGCTGCGCGAGCACCATCTGGCGGGCGGATTGGCCTCCCTGGTGTTCCTGCTCAGCTTCTGCGGCTTTGGCCTGCGCGCCGGTTTTGTGCCACTGCACGGCTGGCTGCCGGTGGCCGAGCCCGTCGCCCCTTCCCATATCTCGGCGCTGATGTCCGGCGTCATGGTGAAGCTGGGTCTGTTTGGCATCTTGCGGGTCAGCATCGATTTTCTCGGCGCCAGCCAGCTCTGGTGGGGCTATGTGGTGCTGATCTTCGGTGCCTGTTCGGCGGTGCTCGGGGTGCTGTTTGCGCTGGCCGAGCATGACCTCAAGCGGCTGCTCGCCTACCACACGGTGGAGAACATCGGCATCATCCTGATGGGGATGGGGATCGGCATGATCGGCATCGCCAACCAGCAACCTGCACTGGTGGTGCTGGGGCTGCTCGGCGCCCTCTATCACCTGCTCAACCACGCCATCTTCAAGAGCCTGCTCTTTATGGGCACCGGCTCTGTGATGTTCCGCCTGCACACCCGTGACATGGACAAGATGGGGGGGCTGGCCAAGCTGATGCCCTGGACCGCGCTGGCGTTCCTCATCGGTGCCATGGCCATCTCGGCGCTGCCACCACTGAACGGCTTTGTCAGCGAGTGGTTTATCTATCAGTCGCTCCTTTCCATGACCAAGCTCGGCACCTCTGTCGTTGCGCCGCTCGCGGTGGTGATGCTGGCGGCGACCGGCGCCATGGCGGTGATGTGTTTCGTCAAGGTGTACGGCATCTGCTTCTGCGGCGCCCCGCGCAGCGAGAAGGCGAGCCACGCCCGCGAAGTGCCGGGCGCCATGGTGGCAGGCACCCTGTTGCTGGCCGCGGTCTGTCTGGTGCTGGGTCTGGGCGCCCCCTGGATTGCCCCCCATATCGCCAGCTATGGCCAGGCATTGGTAAGCGGCCAAATGAACGTGGCCACTAGCGCCACCCTGCTGCCACTCGACAGCTCACAAGCGATCCTCTCCCCACCCGTTATCGCCATCACCCTGCTGGGGCTGTTCCTCATCCCGCTGCTGGTACTGGCCATCTTCAAGGGGCCCAAGCTGGGTCGTCGTCACGCTGGCACCCCCTGGGCCTGTGGTTACGCCTATGAGGAGCGCATGAGCCTCACCTCGGGCGGTGTCACCCACACCTTGCGCCAACTTTGCGCGCCGCTCTATCGCAAGCAGCCGCAGCTCGATCTGGCCAGCGCCCTGCACGGGGTGAGCGATACCAGCGGGACGACCGGCTGGCTGCTGCATGGCGTGGTGCTGGCGCTCTTTATCCTGATGGCTGTAGGAGTCTGATATGCCTGTTCTTGAAATGCCGAGCTGGGGCATGGTTGCCCTCGCCCTGACCCAGGCCATCGCCATGCTGGCGCTGGCGCCGCTCGCCACCGGTTTCAACCGGGTGCTGCGGGCCAAGATGCACTCCCGTCAGGGGCCGGGCCTGCTGCAGGATTACCGGGATATCGGGAAGCTCCTGCGCCGTCAGGAGGTAACCCCCGAGCCTGCCGGCATCCTCTTCAACCTGATGCCTGCGTTGCTGATCGCCGCCTTGCTGCTGGTAGGGATGGCACTGCCGACCCTGACTCACGAGTCCCCCTTCCCCATCGCCGGGGATCTCATCACCGACATCTATCTGTTCGCCATCTTCCGCTTCTTCTTTTCGCTGGCGGGGCTCGACAGCGGCAGCATGTTTGCAGGGATCGGTGCCCGCCGCGAACTGACGCTGGGCATTCTGGTGGAGCCCATTCTGGTGCTCGCCTGTTTCATCATGGCGATGATGGTGGGCAGCTCGGATCTGGGCAACATCAGCAGCTATGTGGCGACCCAGCCACTGGCCGCGCCCATCGCCACCCTCTTGGCTGGCGCCGCCTGCGCCTTTGCGGTGTTTGTCGAGATGGGCAAGCTGCCCTTTGACTGCGCCGAAGCCGAGCAGGAGCTGCAGGAGGGGCCGCTCACCGAGTATTCCGGTGCGGGTCTGGCCCTGCTCAAGCTCTCCATCGGCCTCAAGCAACTGGTGGTGGTGCAGCTCTTTCTGGTGATTTTCCTGCCCTTCGGCAAGGCGACCAACTGGAGTCTGCCGGCACTCATCGGCGCGGCGCTGATCCTCGCCTGCAAGCTGCTGGTGGCCTTTTTGCTGGCTGGCATCATCGAAAACGCCATGGCCCGTACCCAGTTCGTGCGCACCCACAAGCTCACCCGCTACGGCTTGGGGCTGGCCCTGCTGGCGCTGCTCGCCTATCTGGTCGGGATCTGAATCATGCCCGCCAGCACAGCAACTTTTTCCGATTTCATCATTTGTGAATGCTCATTCCCGAACATTAAAGTGAGAACTGCATGACCATCGCCATTTCGGATCGCATCGGCTGCGACTACATCCAGCAGGTGCGAGCCCAACTACCCCACGCCATCGTCGACGAGGAGTGGCAAACCGCCGATCAGGCCACCATTACCGTCAAGCCCACCAGTCTGGTCGAGACGGCCAGCCTGATCTTCCACCAGCTGGGGGGCTGGCTTCCGCTCTCCTTTGCCAATGACGAGCGCAGCCTCAACGGCCACTTCGCCGTCTACCACGTCTTCTCCATGGAGGGTGACACCAAGTGCTGGATCACAGTCCGGGTGCTGGTGGATGCCGATACTCAGGAGTACCCCTCCATCACCCCGACCATTCCGGCAGCGGTGTGGGGCGAGCGGGAGATCCGTGACATGTACGGCCTGCGCGCCATCGGCTTGCCGGACGAACGTCGTCTGGTACTGCCGGATGACTGGCCGGAGGATATCCATCCCCTGCGCAAGGACGCCATGGATTATCGCCAGCGCCCGATGCCCACCACCGACACCGAGACCTACCCCTTCGTCAATGAGCTCGGCAGTGATGCCAACCGCATCGTGCCGGTCGGCCCGCTGCACATCACCTCGGATGAACCGGGGCACTTTCGTCTGTTCGTCGATGGCGAAGACATCATCGATGCCGACTACCGCCTCTTCTATGTCCATCGCGGCATGGAGAAGCTGGCGGAAACCCGCATGGGCTACAACGAAGTGGCGTTTCTGACCGACCGGGTCTGCGGCATCTGCGGCTTCACCCACAGCGTCGCCTATACCACCTCGGTGGAGAACGCCATGGGCATTGCGGTGCCGGAGCGGGCCAAGATGATCCGCGCCGTGTTGCTGGAAGTGGAGCGCCTGCACAGCCATATCCTCAACATCGGCCTGTCGAGCCACTTCACCGGTTTCGACACCGGCTTTATGCAGTTCTTCCGGGTGCGGGAGAAATCCATGACCCTGGCCGAGCTGCTGACCGGTGCGCGCAAGACCTACGGTCTCAACCTGATTGGCGGGGTGCGCCGCGACATCTTCAAGGAAGATCGCATCAAGGGTGCCCAGCTGGTGCGCGAGCTCCGTGATGAGCTCAAACCCCTGGTGGCCATGCTGCTGGATACCGCCAACATCTCCTCCCGCCTCATCGGCATCGGCAAGCTCGACCCGCAGATTGCCCGCGATTTCAGCTGCGTCGGCCCCATGGTGCGGGCGAGCGGCTTCAAGCGCGACGTGCGCCGGGTCCACGACTTTGCCGGTTACCGCGAGCTGCCGATGGAGATCCAGACCAAGGCGGGTTGCGACGTGCAATCCCGGGTGCTGGTACGCATCCACGAGCTCTACGACTCCCTCGACATGATTGAGTTCGGTCTTGAGCACCTGCCCGAAGGGCCGCTGCTCACCGAAGGCTTTACCTATCAGCCAGGCAAATTTGCGCTGGGCTTTACCGAAGCGCCCCGCGGCGAGAACGTCCACTGGAGCATGACTGGCGACAACCAGAAGCTGTTCCGCTGGCGCTGCCGCGCCGCCACCTACGCCAACTGGCCTGCTCTGCGCTACATGCTGCGCGGCAATACCGTGGCGGATGCGCCGCTGATTATCGGCAGTCTGGATCCCTGCTACTCCTGTACCGACCGGGTTACTCTGGTCGACCCCAAGAAGGGCAAATCCACCGTGGTCTCCTACAAGGAGATCGAGCGCTACGGCATCGATCGCAAAAACTCTCCGCTGAAATAAGGGGTCATCATGATCAAGCTGTTCAAGACCATCCTCAAGGCTGGCACCCCAACCGCCAAGTACCCCTTCGCTCCTATTGATGTGAACCGGGATTTTCGCGGCAAACCGAAATATCAGGCGGATCAGTGCATCGCCTGCGCCGCCTGCACCAAGGCCTGCCCGGCCAACGCGCTGGTGATGGAAGTGGACATGGAGACCGGCGAACGGCGCTGGGAGATCTCCATGGCGCGCTGCATCTTTTGCGGCCGCTGCGAGGAGGTCTGCCCGACCCGCGCCATCGCCCTCTCCCCCGAGTTCGAGCTGGCGGTAACCAACAAGGCGGATCTCTATGAGGAGGCCCGTTTCGCGCTGGCCCCTTGCACCCTGTGCGGCACCTACTTTGCCCCGAGCAAGCTGGTGGCCCTGGTGGAGGACACCCTCAAGCAGGCAGGCACACCGCTCGCGACCCCGCAGCGGCTGCACCACTGCCCCGACTGCAAACGAAAACAGAGCATGCTGAGCCAGCCTGACTCGGCCCTGATCACACCGATAGCCACACCGATGGCCGCACAACAGGAGTGGATGTGATGAGCAAGATCAAAGGCATAGAACCGGTTGTCGGCCATGCCCATACCCGCGCCGTGCCGCTGGCACAGGATCCCGAGATCACCAAACTCAAGAAGACCCTGCTCAAGGACATTCGCCGCTCGGCCTATGTCTACCGGGTCGATTGCGGCGGCTGCAACGCCTGCGAGATCGAGATTTTCGCCACCATCACCCCGCTGTTTGATGCCGAGCGCTTCGGCATCAAGGTGGTCGCATCCCCCCGCCACGCCGACATCCTGCTCTTTACCGGCGCGGTGACCCGGGCGATGCGGGTACCCGCCCTGCGCGCCTACGAGGCGGCGCCCGATCCCAAGATCTGCATCGCCTACGGCGCCTGCGGCTGTGACGGCGGCATCTTCCACGACCTCTACTGCGTCTGGGGCGGCACCGACAAGATCGTGCCGGTGGATGTCTATATCCCCGGCTGCCCTCCGACACCGGCAGCCACCATCTACGGCTTTGCCGTGGCACTCGGTCTGCTTGAGCAGAAACTCAAAGCCACCAGCCACGAGGTGCAACCGGGTGAACGGGTCGAACTGCGCCACACCGGCATCCCCAACGAAATTCGGGTGATGATCGAGCGCGAAGCGCGCCGCATGGCCGGTTATCGGCAGGGGCGGATCATCGCCGACGAGTTTATGGCCCTGCTTGAAGGGGCGACCCAGCAGGATGTGGATCTGCGCATCCAGAGCTACCTCGATCAGCACGACGATCCGCGCCTGGCGGAGATCGTCAACAACCTCGCAAACGCCTGCCTCAACCGGGCGGCCGGCAAGGGAGAGGCGGTGCATGGCTGACGAGGTTTTCTTCTATCGCCTGTCGCGCAAGTTCGTCGACGAGCAGTTCGATGTGCCCCCCGCCCCGGCAAAGGAGATGGAGCAGGCCAAGGAGGTGATGTACTACAGCCTCGCCATCGGCCACCACCTCGGCATCGTCGATTGCCTGCGAGCAGACCTGGTCTGCTCGCTGACCGGTTATCGCGACTGGGTGGCCAAGCTGCCAGAGGGGAGCGAGGCGCGCCGCAAGATGGAGGGGTTTCTCACCTTTGGCGAGATCACCATCTATCGCGAGCACTGCCATATGCTGGCCTGTGCCTTCGACCGGCTGCGCAAAACCGACAATGTGCTCGATGAGCAGGAGCTGGGCTGGACCAATACCTTTATGGATCAGCTCACCGCCCTCTTTAACGACCCCCATATGTACCTGATGGTAAGGAGCCGCTGATGGGCTGCAATCTCGTGTTGACCGTGGGCAATGCCATGATGGGGGACGACGGTGCCGGCCCCTATCTTGCCGACAAACTGCAAGCCGCCCCCCTGCCCGGCTGGATCCATATCGATGGCGGCATCGCGCCGGAAAATGTGGTCTACAAGGTGCGGGAGCTGCAACCGGAGCGGGTGGTGCTGGTGGATGCCGCCGAGATCGGCGAGAAGGCGGGAACCCTGCAGGTGATCCCCCCCGAGACCATCGCCGAGATGTTTATCTTCTCGACCCACAATATGCCGCTCAATTTCCTGATCGACGAGCTCAAGACCTTTGTCCCCGAGGTGATCTTTGTCGGGGTACAACCGGCCATCGTGGCGTTCTCCTTCCCGATGACCGAGATGGTGAGCGGGGCCATGGATTATCTTTACGATCATCTGGAAGAGGCTAAAGATAGCGAGTTGTTAATAAACCGGCTGGCCCAGTGGAATATCACCAATGCGGCCACCGATTATTTGCCGACTTGTTAACAGCGGCAGTTACCACTCCCTCTAAAGGCATATAAAAACGCCCGATGTTAAATTAAAAACATCGGGCTAATTGCCATGAAATTGATATAAATCAACGCGCGGACATTTTTCAGGAAATTGGCCAACTCGCTATTTTTAAACATAAAAAAGCGTTGCCAGTCACAGAAAATTGCCACAAAATGGTGGCCATTGCGGAAGCTGATGGGGTCTGGTGGCCTCCTCGGTCTTCAAAACCGATGAGAGCCGAGAAGGCTTTGGCAGGTTCGATTCCTGCCTCTTCCGCCAAATTTCATATATTGGAGAGAAACCGTCAATTATTTTTCAGGCTGGTTGACGACTGTTTCACATATTGTTCTAACAAGGCGCCTGTCGCATTGCCAATATAATCTGAATGCGCTCCGACACGCTTATTTATCTGCTCGAACATTAATTTATCAATTCGCCTTTTTTATTAATTCATGAATGGCGAAAAGCAGCAAATAAGCAGCGTCGCAGCGGCCTTCCCCCGGCAAGGCGGCGTGCATGTCACTCCCACGCACAGCCCGGGTCATCCCATGCCAACTCCGTCTGACGTATCCTCCCTCGCCCCCAGCGCCTCTTATGCCGCGACTCCAGCAAATCAGCGTCGCTTGCCACAAGTGGAACAGCTGCTGCAGCAACCCTTTCTCGCCGGTTTTATTGATGAACTGAGCCGCCCGCTGGTGACCCAGGCGGTGCGCGACACTCTGAGTGAACTGCGCCAGAGCGAGGCGTTTCGCCAGCATGGGGTTGCCCCCGAGCACATCGAGGCGCTGATTGCCAAGCGCTGCCAGCAGCAGTTGCGCCAGCGTCAGACCCGGGTGATCAACGCCACCGGCACCCTGGTGCACACCAATCTGGGGCGCTCGCCGTTAAGTGCCGATCTGTGGGACGAGGTGCGTGACCTCAACACCGGCTACAACAATCTGGAGCTGGATCTCGCCACCGGCAAGCGCGGTGGGCGCAAGGGGCTGATCGCCCCCCTGCTCCGTTGCCTCACCCAGGCCGAAGATTCGCTGGTGGTGAACAACAACGCAGCCTCGCTCTTTTTGCTGCTGCAGGAGGTGGCCAAGGGGCGCGAGGTGATCGTCTCGCGCGGCGAGCAGATCCAGATTGGCGGCGGCTTTCGCATTCCCGACATTCTGGCCCTCTCCGGCGCCAAGCTGGTGGAGGTGGGCACCACCAATATCACCACCGCCAAGGATTACCTGGATGCCATCACAGAGCAGACCGCCTTGGTGCTGATGGTTCACAGATCCAATTTCGCCATTCGCGGCTTTACCGAATCCCCCGATATCGGCGAGGTGGCCCGCGCCCTGCCCGAGCACGTGGTGCTGGCGGTGGATCAGGGCTCCGGCTTGACCACCGAGGAGTTTGCGCCGGATGAAACCTCGGTGCGCCAGTACATCAAGGCAGGGGCGGATCTGGTCTGCTACTCAGGCGACAAGCTCTTGGGGGGCCCGCAATCGGGCATCATCAGCGGCCGCAGCGACCTTATCAAGCGGCTGGAAAAACACCCCATGATGCGCACCTTCCGCCCGAGCCGCATCGTCTACTCCCTGCTCGAACGGCTGCTCATCCACAAGCTCAACAAATCTCCCGTCGGCGAGGGCATCGCCCAGCAAGTCTTAAGCAACCCGGCCGCCATGCAGGCGAGAGCAGACCAGCTGATGGCCGCCCTTCCCGGCTGCTTTGTGCCGGTTCCCGCCCAACTGGTGGTGGGCGGCGGCACCTTGCCGGACGAGTTCTATCCGGCCCCTGCGCTGGAGTGCACCGACCCGCGTCCGGCCCAGCAGCTGCTCGACGCTCTGCGCGAACTGCCGGTGCCGGTCATCGCCACCGTGCGCCAGCAGAAGGTGCTGCTCAATATGGCCACCCTGCTGCCGGCGGAGATGGAACTGCTGATCGCCCAACTCAGGGAATTGCGGCTGCCCGCCCCGTTCAATGCAACAAATGCGACCGAGGAGCCCTGATCCCATGACCCCCTATCGCGCCGTTATCGGTCTTGCCGGCCACGTAGATCACGGCAAGACCCTGCTGATCAAGGCCCTCACCGGCATCACTACGGCCCGTGCCCACGAGCAGGCCATCGGCATGACCCAGGATCTCGGCTTTGCCCACTTCGACGACGGTCAGGGCAACACCATAGGCGTCATCGATGTGCCCGGTCACGAGCGCTATATCCGCAACATGGTGGCGGGGCTCTGGAGTCTGGATCTGGTGCTGCTGGTGATTGCCGCCGACGAGGGGTGGATGCCGATGACCGGCGATCACCTGCGCCTGCTCAAGGCGATGGGGGTGCCACGCCTCTTGGTCTGCATCAACAAGTGCGATCTGGTCTCCCCCGACGAGCTTTTACTGCTTGAAGAGAGCCTGCTGGAGCGGGTGATGGACGAGAGCGGCATGGTGCCCGATATCGTCAGCGTCAGCGCCAAAACCGGCGAGAACATGGCCGCCCTGCACACCGCCATCGTGCGCCAGTTGGGGGACATGGCCGAGCATCATGTCCCCCGCGAACAGGTCGCCCCGCGACTGTATGTAGACCGGGTCTTTACCGCCAATGGCACCGGTACCGTGCTCACCGGCACCCTGCAGCAGGGCAGCCTCAAGGTGGGGGACAAGCTGCGCCTCTACCCCGCCGATCGGGAAGTGCAGGTGCGCTCCCTGCAGGCCTATCACCAGAGCGTCGACGAGATCGGCGCCGTCTGCCGGGTGGCAGTGGGCCTTAAAAAAGTACCCCACAAGGAGGTAGCCCGCGGTCACTGCCTTACCAGCGCCGCTGGCCAGTGCGAGGCGGCAACCCACCTTATCGTGCGGCTCTGCGAGGTCGGCGGCAGCATCCGGGAGCAGCGCAACCGCGAAGTGGAAGTGGCCCTCGGCAGCTGGCATGGCCGCGCCCGTTTTGTACCCATCAAGGACACCCGGCTGGCGCGGCTGATCTTTGCCAGCCCCATTCCCTGCTTCTTTGGCCAGCCGCTTGCCATCATTCGCCACGGCAGCAGCGAACTGCTGCACGGCGCCCGTATCGTCTGGTGCGGCGACATCCACCCCGCCAGGCGCAAAACGCTGCACGCCCTGCTGGGCGAGCTGCCGGATCTGCTGGAACACTACAACCCGGCCGCCCTGCAGCTGGGACTCAACGGCTATGTGCTGGCCAGCCGCTTTGACCAGCGGCCAGAGCAGGTCACCCCCCTCGGTGACTGGCTGCTGGATAGCTGCTGGCTGGCCCAAAGTCGCGACCAGCTGCTCGCCACCCTGGCCAGCGAACCGCTGAGCGCTGCGGAGCTCACGACCCGCTTTGGCATCGCCCTGCCGGTCACTCAGGCCCTGCTCCAGCAGCTCAAGCGCGAGCAGCTTGTTCGCCTGCACCATGACAAGTGGCAGCCGGGCAGCGGCGAGTCGGAAGATGATCTGGGGGAAGAGGCGCAACTGGTGCTCAAGGTGGTGCGAGATCAAGGCAAGGAGGGTTACGAGCCCGGTAAACTGGGTCCCGGCGGCGTGGAGCTGGATCCGTTTATCACCCGCAAGCTGCCCGCAGCCCTGCAGCAAGACCTGCTGCAGAAAGGCACGTTGCAAAAGCAGCTGCGCAACCTGGCGCGACTCAAGTATCTGGTGCAGCTCGATGGCCCCATCTACTACGACGCCGCCCTTTACAACCAGATGGTTGCCGCCGTGCTGGCGGGCCAGCAGGTGGGAGATCTGATCGACATGGCATCCTTCAAGGAGATCACCGGTTTGTCGCGTAAATACGCCATTCCGTTCTGCCTGCGCATGGAGATGGATGGCTGGGTGCGGCGCGAGGAGAACGAGCGCCGGGTGCTGCGTTTGCCAGCCACTCAAGATGAGATGGAGCCGGCATGAGCGCCACCATCGCCCCCTCTAGCTCTTCCAATCCTGTGGCCAGCCGGCTGCGCCGCGAATTTCATATCGACGGTATCGTGCAGGGGGTCGGCTTTCGCCCCTTCGTCTATGGGTTGGCGCTGCGCCACGGCCTTGCCGGCTATGTGTTGAACGATGCCAACGGCGTCACCATAGGTGCCGAAGGCTCCCCCGAGCAGCTCGCCAGCTTTGCCCGCGAACTGCGGGAACTGGCGCCGCCGCTGAGCCGCATCGATCATTTCAGCGAGCGGGAACTGCCCCTCGCTCATGATCCCGACTTCGATGGCCAATTTCATGGCCAGTTTCGAATTAAAGCCAGCCAGCAGCAGAGCGCCGCCACGGTCGCCATCTCGCCGGATCAGGGAATGTGCGAGGCGTGCGCCAACGATGTGGCCAACCCTGCGGATCGCCACCATCACTACCCCTTTACCAACTGTACCCACTGTGGCCCGCGCTACACCATCATTCGCCGCCTCCCCTACGATCGGCTCCACACCGCCATGGCCGGTTTTGCCATGTGTCCGCGCTGTGCGGCGGCCTATGAAGACCCGCTGGACAGACGCTACCACGCCCAGCCGGTGAGCTGCCCCGAGTGCGGGCCGCATCTGACCTGGCGCAGCGGCCGCGGCGATGTGCTGGCCGAGCGCGAGGATGCCCTGCTCGAAGCCGCCCGCGCCCTGCAAGCGGGAGCCCTGATTGCGGTCAAGGGGATGGGGGGGTATCACCTGATATGCGATGCCCGCAATGAACAGAGTGTCGCCAGATTGCGAACGCTCAAACGGCGCGCGCGCAAGCCGCTGGCGGTGATGATGGGCTCCCTTGCCGAGGCCAAACTGCATGTCACCGGCAGCGAAGAAGAGTGGCAACTGCTCGCCTCTCAGGCCAGACCCATCACCTTGCTGCGCAAGCGCAAAAACGATGATCGGCTCTCAGAATCGCAACAACCAGCGGCCCCGCTGGCCGAGGGGATCGCACCCGGCATCCCCTACCTCGGCGTCATGCTCCCCTATACCCCGCTGCACCAGTTGTTGCTGGATGCCTGCGCCATGCCGCTGGTGGCCACCAGTGCCAATGGTCGCGGCAGCCCGATCCTTATCGAGTACGAGGCGGTGGTCAGGGAACTCGGGGGCGAGATTGACGGCATCCTGGATCACAACCGCCCCATCCTGCACCCCTGCGACGACAGTCTGGTGCAGTGGGCCGGTGGGCGACGCCAGACGTTGCGGCTAGCCCGGGGCTATGCCCCCTGCACCCCCAGCCTGCAAGAGGCGGTCAAGGTGCCGCTGCTGGCGGTCGGAGCCCAGCAGAAGAACCAGCTGGCGCTCGCCTTCGGCCGCCAGCGCATCTACAGCCCCTATATCGGCGATCTGCACAGCCTGCCGATGCAGAGCCACTTCGAGCAGACCCTGGCCACCTTTCGCGATCTCTACGATCTCAAGCCCGAGCTGCTGGTCTCGGACTGCCATCCCGGCTACCTCAGCCACCAGTGGGCCAAAGGCTATTGCCGCGATCAGGGTGCGACCCACCTCGAGGTGCAGCACCATCACGCCCACCTGCTGGGGGTGATGGCCGAGCACGACATCACGGGCCCGGTGCTGGGGGTTGCCTTCGATGGCACCGGCCTTGGCAATGACGGCACCCTCTGGGGCGGCGAGCTGCTGCTGGCCGATGTGAAGGGCTTCGAGCGTGTTGCCCACCTTGCCCCCTTCAAGCTGATCGGCGGCGAAGCGGCCATCCGCGAGCCAGTGCGCCAGCTGCTGGGGCTGCTGTTTGAATCGCACAGCCCTGAGCAGATCAGTGCCCTCGATATTCCGTTGATCAAGCAACTGCCCCTTAAGCGGATCCGCAACCTGCACCAGCTCTGGCATCTCGGTCGCAACGCCCCCTACACCAGCTCCATCGGTCGGCTGTTCGATGCGGTGGCGGCGCTGTTGGGAGTGATCGACACCCCCGATTACGAGGGCGAAGCGGGGCTATTGCTGGAGGCGGCTGCCTTGCAGCTGGCCCCCGATGAACAGCCCTTCCCCCTCGCCTTTGATCTCAGCCAATCAGCGGAAGGGCCGCTGCAGATCGAGTGGGCCGAGCTCATCAATACCCTTGTCAGCGAGCGGCGCAAAGGCACCGCCACCGCCAGCCTGGCCGCCGGTTTTATCCGCGCCATAACCAATCTGGTGGTTGCCCTGGCCGAACGCTTCCCCGGCTATCCGGTGGTACTCGGGGGCGGCGTCTTTCAAAACCGGGTGCTGATGGACCAGCTGGTGCCCGCTCTCGAAGCAGCCGGCCGGCAGGTATTGACCAGCGAAACCCTGCCGCTCAATGACGGTGGCATCGCCGCCGGTCAGCTCTGGTTTGCCATCCACCATCTTGCCACGCATCAGCCTGTCACCACCGGTTGTGCCACCTTGTCGGAGTCCTGAAATCCATGTGTCTATCCATCCCCTCTCAGGTGGTGCAGCTGCACCCCGAAGATAACTGCGTCACCGTCGACACCCTGGGGGTGCAGCGACGCGTCAGCTGCATGCTGCTCGAAGAGCCTCTCCAGGTAGGCGACTATGTGCTGCTCCATATCGGCTTTGTGATGAGCAAGATTGACCAAGAGGAGGCGCAGGCCAGCCTCGAGAGCTTCCGCCAGATGGTGGCCCTGATGCCAGAGCAGGATATTTTGCCATGCTGACCTTGAATGACCTGTTTCAGGGCTTTCGTCAGCCCGAGGTGATCCGCGCCCTCGCCGCCCAGATCACTGAACTGGCCAAAGATCTGCCCGAACCGCTGCGGGTGATGGAGGTGTGCGGCGGCCATACCCACACCATCATGAAGTACGGCCTGCACCAGCTGCTGCCGGCCAGCATCGAGTTTGTCCACGGCCCCGGCTGCCCGGTCTGCATCATGCCCAAAGAGCGCATCGATCAGGCCATCGAGCTGGCTAGCCAGCCCAGCGTCATTCTGGTCACCTTGGGGGACATGATCCGGGTGCCAGGCTCCAAGGGCACGCTGGCCCAGCAGCGGGCCAAGGGGAGCGATATCCGCCCGGTCTATGACCCCCTCGATGCCCTGCGCATCGCCCGTGAGAACCCGGACAAAACCGTGGTCTTCTTCGCCATCGGTTTCGAGACCTCCACCCCCATGACCGCGGCGCTGCTGGCTGCCGCTGAAGATCAAGGGGTCAAGAACCTGCTGTTTCATATCAACCATGTGCTGGTGCCGCCCGCCATTCATGCGGTGATGGCCGACGGGGTGGCCAAGGTGAATGCCTTCATCGGCCCCTCTCACGTCAGCGTCATCACCGGCGCCGATATCTACCTGCCCATCGTCGATCGCTATCAGGTGCCGGTGGTGGTGAGCGGCTTCGAGCCGGTGGACGTGATGGAGGCACTGCTGATGATGGTGCGCCAGAAAGTGGAGGGTCGCTACGCCCTGGAGGTGCAGTACAGCCGCGCCGTCACTGCCAGCGGCAATAAAGCCGCCCAGCGGCTGGTCGAGCGCTTTTTCGAGACCCGCGAGCACTTTCGCTGGCGAGGTCTGGGGGATATCAACGCCTCAGCCCTGCGCCTGCGCGATGCCTTCGCCAAGCGCGATGCGGAGCGTCACTTTGCACTCAATCAGACTCCCATCGATGACCATAAGGCGTGCCAGTGCGCCGATATCCTGCGCGGCTTGGCCAAACCGAACCAGTGCAAAGTCTTTGGCCGGGGCTGCACCCCGACCCAGCCCATGGGCAGCTGCATGGTCAGCTCCGAAGGGGCCTGCAATGCCTACTACCGATATATGGGGATCCAATGAGAGAAATTCAGTCAAGCCACGGTGGTCGGGTAATGAGTGGAGATGAATCTGTCTGCTTCGGCAACCTTGTGGAGATCCAATCGTGATGAGAGAAATCCAGTTAAGCCACGGCGGCGGCGGCGTCGAGATGAATCAGCTGATCAACCAGCTCTTCTTTCGCCACTTTGGCAACGAGATCCTGCTGCGCGGTGAAGATGCAGCCCTGCTGCCGGTCAGCGGCCCCGTCGCCTTCACTACCGACAGTTTTACCGTCTCGCCGCTGTTCTTCGAGGGGGGCGATATCGGCAAGCTGGCCATCGCCGGCACGGTCAATGATCTCGCCATGATGGGGGCCAAGCCCGAGTATCTGAGCTGCAGCTTTATCATCGAGGAGGGGTTCCCCTACGCCGATCTTGCCCGCATCGTCGAGTCGATGGCGGCTGAACTTGCCAACAGCGGTGCCCGTATCGTCTGCGGCGACACCAAGGTGGTGCCCAAGGGGGCGGCCGACAAGATCTTTATCAACACCAGCGGGGTCGGCACTTTCCCGCTGCCCGAACAGAGCCGGGGCATCTCGGTGCGCAACCTCAAGGCTGGTGACGCCATTCTGGTGTCGCGGGATATCGGCAGCCACGGCGCCTGCATCCTGATGGCCCGCGACGCCCTGCAACTGGGATCTGATCTCAAGAGCGACTGCACCACCCTCTGGCCGCAGGTAGAAGCGCTGCTAAAAGCGGGGATTACCCCTCACGCCCTGCGCGACGCCACCCGCGGTGGCCTTGCCGCCGTGCTCAACGAGTGGAGCAGCGCCTCCGGCGTTGCCATCGAGCTGGAGGAGTCCGCCATTCCGGTCTGCGATCCGGTGCGCGGCCTGTGCGAGCTCTACGGTTTCGAGCCCCATGATCTCGCCAACGAGGGGACCATGGTGCTGGCCCTGCCTGCCGAACAGGCGCAGGACGCGCTGGGTATCTTGCGGCAATTCAACCCCGCTGCCAGCCAGATCGGCGTGGTGCAGGCAAGCGAGCGCCACAAGGTGATCCTCAATAACCCCTGGGGCAGCCGCCGTTATCTGGAGCTGCCGCAAGGGGAGCTGCTGCCGCGGATCTGTTGAGCAACCATGCCGTTCGGTCAATTACAGGGAGGAGTCACTGCTTCTCCCCATAACGGTTAAGGAGCCACCATGCACGAAATGTCTCTGGCCATGGCAGCCATCGATCTGGCGGCCGAGCAGGCCACCCAGCGGGGCTTTACCAAGGTGACCGCCCTCTGGCTCGAGGTCGGCAGCTTCTCCTGCGTCGACCCGGACACCATTGCCTTCTGTTTCGAGGCGGCAGCCAAGGGCACCGCCGTCGAAGGCGCCCAGCTGCACTTTCAGCACCAGGCGGCAGAAGCCTGGTGTTACGACTGCAACAAGACGGTCACCCTCACCGAGCGCGGGCAAGCCTGCCCCGAGTGTGGCGGGTACAAATTACGAGTCGCGCAGGGTGATAGCCTGCGCATCACCGACATCGAGGTAAGTTGATATGTGTAGCGTATGCGGATGCGGCCAGGCGCGGATCGCCGGCCATGAGCACGATCATGAGCATCATCACGAACATGAACATCACCATCAACATGGTCATGAGCACGACCATCATCATGCTCATGACGCCCATCACCATCATGACCACGAGCAGAGCGCACCGCGCACCCTGATCATTCACCACCACTACCACAATCAGGGGGATGTCCATCACCACTACCACGGGGTGCGGGCTCCCATGAGCCATGAGGGGCATGATCACCCACACGATCACCACCAAGATCACCCCCACAACCATCATCATGAACATAACCACCATCATGATCACGGCCATTCCCACGCGCATCCCCATGAGCACAGCCATGACCATGACCATGACCATGACCATCAGCAGGGTGATCTGCACTACGGCAAAGGGGAAGCGGGGTTGTCGGTCCCCGGCATGGGACAGCGCCAGCTGATCGCCATCGAGATGGACGTGCTCGCCAAAAACAACGCCTTGGCCGCCCACAACCGCGAACACTTCGACGAGGCGGCCCAACTGGTACTCAATCTGGTGTCGAGCCCGGGTTCAGGCAAGACCACCCTGCTGTGCGAAACCCTGCGCCAGCTGGCCGACAAGCGCCCCTGCGCGGTAATCGAAGGGGATCAGCAGACCAGCGCCGATGCGGATCGCATTCGCGCCACCGGCGTCCCTGCCGTGCAGATCAACACCGGCAAGGGCTGCCATCTGGACGCCAAGATGGTCCACGACGCCTGCCACCAGCTGCCCGCCAATGAAGGGGGCATCCTCTTTATCGAGAACGTCGGCAATCTGGTCTGCCCCGCCAGCTTCGATCTCGGCGAGAAGTACAAGGTGGCGATCCTCTCCGTCACCGAGGGGGAAGAGAAGCCGCTGAAATACCCGGACATGTTTGCCGCCGCCCAGCTGATGGTGATCAACAAGATCGATCTGCTGCCCTATGTCAGCTTTGACGTGGCCCGCTGCATCGAGAACGCCAAACGGGTCAACCCCTATATCCAGGTGATCCAGGTCAGCGCCACCACCGGCGAAGGGATGGATGCCTGGCTCAACTGGCTGGCTACGGCCTGAACCAGAACCGGTTAAATGCCGTTACCAACGGCAGATAAAAGAGAGGGAGGCTGATGCCTCCCTCTCTTTTATCTGCGAACCTTGCCAGCCGTTCTATCTGCACCAAATGGCCAGCCTCTCACACTCGCGTCCCCTCACCCTGGCCCTCTCCCCAAGGAGAGGGAACCTGTTCATGGATGCTGGCAATATGCTCGAAATATTCGCCCCCTGAGAGGGCCAGCCAGCATAACAACCCGCCCAGTTTCCCAAACCCCGAGCCTGGCGAAATGGCACCTTCTGCTCCCTTCTCCCCTTGCGGGATAAGGGCTGGGGATGAGGGGGAAGCCAATCTTCAGGCCACGCTGCGGGCCATAGACTCCGCCTCAGCAGGCGCCTCACCAAAGCGCAGCACCCGATGGCAGATTTGGCGCAGCAGTGCCTGCTGGTGACTGAATACAAGCATGGCGAGGCCGCGCTGCTCGCACTCAACCATCAACTCCCGCCAGAGTTGACGCTGGATTTGCGGATCCAGCTGGGCGGTCACCTCATCGGCAATCAGCAACCGGGTGCGGGGATCGAGGGCGCGCAGCAGCGCGATGCGGGCCAGCTCGCCGCCGGAGAGCTGACCGGGTTTACGACTGAGCCACGCAGGCTTGACCATAAAGCGGGCCAGCATGGCCTTATCGGGGCGCCATACATCCCACAGCGCCTGGCCAGTGGTGCGATAGGGATTGAAGGTGAGCTCCGGGTGCTGGGGCACCAGCTGGATGGGGTTATAACCTTTTACCTGTTCAGGCACCGGCTGCCCATCCAGCAGGATCTGCCCGCCGGCCCCAACCGGTTGCCAACCGGCCAATACCCGCCCCAGGGTGGTCTTGCCATGACCGCTAGGCGCAGAGATGCCGAGCCGCTCCCCCGCTTTCACCGTCAGCGATAACCCCTGCCAGAGGGGGCGTTCCCCCTGATTGATGGTGAGATTTCGTACTTCCAACATCAGGAAACCTCCGGCACGGAGAAGAGCGCATTGAACTCCGGTAGCGCCTGCCAGTGGGCTCTGAGCATCTCGCTCCCCTGCCCCTGGCGCAGATGGTGACAGCTCAGGGTGTCGCTCACCTGGCCCTGATGCAGCGCGACGATGCGATCGGCAAAACGGGCCGCCAGCGCCAGATCATGGGTGACCCAGAGGATGCCGCTGCCCTGATTGGCCAATTCACGCAACTGGCTGAGCAGCTGGCAGGCCAGCCCCTCGTCGAGCCAGGCGGTGATCTCGTCCGCCAGAATGTAGCGGGCACCACCAAGTGCCGCGGTGCAGGCCAGAATGCGCTTGGCCATGCCGCCGGAGAGCTGGCGCGGATAGCTGTCCAGCGTGGTGGCGGGCAGCTGGTAGCGCAGCAGCTGCTGGCCGAGCCGCTCGCGGGAACCGCTCTGACCGCACAGACGCGCCGCCCGGCCCAGCTGGCGCTCCACCGTCAGCAGCGGATTGAGGGCGCTCACCCCCTGCGGCACATAGCAGAGGGTGTGGCCGCGCAGTCCGGCACGGCTGGTGTCGCACAGGGGCACGCCATCGAGGGAGATGGTGCCGCGCATGCGCAGGTTGTCCGGCAGCAGGGTCAGGGCGCTTTGCAGCAGCAGGCTCTTGCCCTCGCCACTCCCTCCCACCAGCGCCACGATTTCGCCGGGCGCCAGTTGCAGTCTGATATCGGTCAACAGCGGTCGCCAGCTGCACCGCCCCAGCCAGGAGTAGTGGGCCGCCTCTATGGTCACCTGGTCAAAACTCAGCATGGTTCACTCCTGTGCCACAGCAATTGTTGCAGGGTCCGCGAGTAATCAGATCGAACAGCGGCGCCAGCCAGACTGTGCTGACGCCAGATGGCGCTTTCAAAACTCAGCATGGTTCTCCCCCAAACCAGAGTTGTTGCAGGGCGCGAGTAGCCTGATCAAACAATAAAACCAAGGTCAGCAGCATCAGCCCGGGGAAGAGGGCCAGCCACCAGCCGCCACCGGCCAGATAGCGCAGGGCATCGGCCAGCAGCAGCCCCAACGAAGCCTCGTGGGCCGCCAGACCAAAGCCGAGGAAGCTCAGCGCCGCGCTGTGCAGCACCGCGTGGGGAAACATCAGCAAAGTGCCGATAAACCACTGGGGCAACAGCCCCGGCAGCAAGTGGGTGCGCCAGCGACGCAGCGCCCCCATCCCCTGACAGCGCGCCAGCACCACATAGTCGCTGCTGGCGATCCGCCGCGCCTCGGCGCAGAGAATGAGCGCCAGCTTGGGCCAGTGGGTCAGCGCCACCGCCAGGATCACCCCGCGCATGCCGCCCCCTGCGGTAAAGCAGATCAGGATCAACAGCAGCATATGGGGCAGCGCCAGCATGGCATCGATCACCAGCCGCACCGCCGCATCGCACCTGGGATGAACCAGCGAGAGGCTCGCCGCCACCATGGCCAGCAGGCCGCTGCAGAGAGCCGTGCTGATGCCCAGCTCCAGACTGGTGAGAGTACCCTGAAAGGCCCGCAGCCAGAGATCCCGCCCCATCTGATCGGTGCCGAACCAGTGAACCAGCGAGGGGGGCTGCTGGCGAGCCAGCAGATCCATCGGCACATCCTGATGAGAGAGGCTCCAGCCATAGCTGGCCAGCAGCAACAGACAGATCAGCGCAAAGCCCAGACGCAGCAAGGAGGGGAGCGGGTTAAACAGCATGCACACCCTCCCAGCCCCGGTTGATACGGGCCAGCAGCACCCGCGCCGCCGTGTTGCCCAAAAAGACCAGCAGGGTGCAGAAGAGCACTATGCCCATCAGCAGGGGAATATCCCCCCGCAGCCCCGCATCCACGGTGGCCTGGCCAAGACCCGGATAGGAGAAGATCTTCTCCGCCAAGAGCGATCCGCCAATCAACTCACCGAGGGAGGCAAACTGCAGGCAGAGCGCCGGGGTCAGGGCGTGGCGCAGCACATGAAAGCGCAGCATGGGCCAGCCGCCATCCCCCTGAGCACGGGCATAGCGAATAAAATCGCTCGCCAGCACCTCGGCCACCCGCTCCCGGGTATGCAGCGCGATGTTGCCAAGCCCCAGCAGGGCCAGGGTTGTGACCGGCAGCAGCAGATGACGCAACCGCATGGCCCAATCCGCCTCATCGGCAGCCAGTCCCGGCGTCCAGGCGCAGCAGACCGGCAGCAGCGGCCAGTGCACCGCAAACAGCGCCAGCAGCAACAGGCCCACCCAGAAGGTGGGCAAGGAGGCGAGCAGGTAGGCAAAGCGGCAAATCAGGCGATCGGGCCAGCGGTTGAGATAGCGACCGGCGCAGAGCCCAAGCAGGATGCCAAAACAGCCGGAGAGCAGCCAGGCGCCCGCCAACAGCAGGAAAGAGGCGGCAAAGCGCTGGCCAATCACCTCACCCACAGGCGCGTTGTAGAGCATGGAGTAGCCGAGATCCCCCCGCAGCACCTGGCTAAACCAGTGCCAGTAGCGCAGCCAGAGCGGCTGATCCAGCCCCCAGCGGGCGGCGATGCGGGCGTACTGCTCAGGCGGTACATGGAGCAGATCGTTGCCGATATAGGCCTTGATGGGGTCGATGGGGGAGTAGCTCAGCAGCACGAAGGTGGCAACAGAGACCAGACAGAGCAGCCCTGCCAGACGCAGCAGGGCTTTCAGAGTGGCAGTCATCATGGTGGACGAACTTAGCGGCACGTCCACCGCCAATCCTGCAGGTTATTGAGCAGTGACCAGCTACCGTGGATCTCCGGCGCCCCCTTGCCAAGGTCGATGCAGCGGTTGGCGAGATAAGTGTGCTGCACGTTGAGCAGCCAGGCCCAGGCCGCATCCCCCTGCACTCCGGCGCCACGCTTGCCATCCCACTCCACCTGCTGCCAGAACGGCACGGCCGCCTGCCAGTCGGGGGCATCCAGCGCCTGCTTGAGGTGGCCATCCACCACCGGGTTCTGGTAATAGCCCGGGTTGTAGAACTCCACGCCGGCGGAACCGCTCTGGTAGTGGTGGTAGAGCTCCATGGGATCCAGACTCCCCCACCCCATCAGCACCGGGTTGGCGTGCATCTCGCGCTCCACCTGCTCCCAGCTGCCGGACTTGAGGCTCACCTCGAGCCCGATGGGTTTGAGCATGGCCCGCACCGCTTCCGCCAGATCCCGGCGGGTGCTGTCACCGCTGGTGTACCAGAGGGTAAAGGCGGCGCGCAGGTCGCCCTTGTGGCGAATGCCGTCACTGCCCATCTTCCAGCCCGCCTCGTCGAGCAGGGCGTTGGCGTGGGCGGCATCCCCATCCTTGAAAGCGGTGGCCTTGTTTAGCCAGGGCAAGCCTTCTACCGCGCTGTAAGCGGGGATGGCGTGCCCTTCCAGCAGCTGATCGGCCAGCAGCTGGCGGTCGATGGCGTAGTTGATGGCGCGGCGCACCGCTACGTCCGAGGTCACGTCGTTGCCGATGGGATAACCCTTGGCATCTTTGCCGCCCGCCGGCGGAATGGGGAAGACGATGCCGCGGTTCTCCACGCTTGGCCGCACCCACAGCTTGAGAGAGGCAGGGACTGTGGGCGCCAGCGACGGAGCGATGCGCACCAGGTCGAGCTGGCTGCTCTGGGCGGCGGCGTAGGCGCTCTCTTCATCGATAAAGACAAACACCAGCCGCTTGAAGTCATTGCTGCCGCCGGCGTAATGGGGGTTAGCCTCTACCACCAGCTGCTGGCCGGGCAGGAAGCTCACCAGCCGGTAAGGGCCGGCGCCGACCGGATGGCGGGCGTAACGCTTGGGATCGTAATCCCGCTTCGACACTATCCCGAGCGATCCCAGCACGTTGACGAAGGTGCTCTGGGGGGCGCTTAAAGATATGGCAACCTCGGTAGGCGAGAGCACCTTGGCCGAGACAAAGTTGCCCATGTCGATCTTGCCGCCACCCTGGGCTGCGCTGTTGTAGGTAAAGGCCACGTCTTCGGCGGTGAGCGGCGCGCCGTTGGAGAATGTCAGATCCGGCTTGAGGGTAATGATCCATCCCTTGCCATCCTGGTTCGGGGTCACCGATTGGGTAAGCACGTTTTGCCAGCTGAGATCGGCGTTTTGCTTGAGCAGCGGGCTGTGCAGCAACAGGTAGCTGCCGTGGCTCCAGCCAAGCAACGGGTCGAACCCTTCGGTGGGCTCACTGCCGATGGCGAGCTTGAGTTCGACGGGGACGGGCCGGGCCGCCAGCGCCATGGAAGAGAAACCGCCCGAGAGCAGGGCCAGCAAGGCGGCCGCCGTGACAGAGAGGCCTTTACGGTGGCCGGCGTTGCTGCCTGAGTGGCAGCCAAAGCATTGAATGGTCATAAGATCCCTTGTTCGTTTTACCACTCACTACCCAAAAAACAGGGGCACGACAGAAGCGAGTGAGGGGCCAAAACGGCCCCTATTCTAAACCTGATTGCAGATGAGACCTAGCGCTGGGTGTCGCCCACAGGGTCGCCGCGCCGGCCGCTGAACAGGCGGCGCCGGCTCAAGTTCACGCCGCCCTCCCCCTGCTGCACCGGAAGCGAAAGCAGCATCTTGAGGGTGCTGCTCACCAGCGCCCGCCCCTCGTCGGCCCCCAGATGCGGGTCGATGGGGGACATGAGCGAGCAGGCCAGCAGCTGCCCCGTCTCGGGCAATGCTCCCACCATAAAGGTCAGGTTGCCGCAGGGGAGCTGCAGGGCGAGCCGATCGCTGCTGCTGCGCACCGGCCAGAGCTGATCCGGCCCCGGCAGCACCACCACGCTCAACATCCAGGGGGTGAGCACGCAGCCAAGCCACTGCCCTTCAAACAAGGTGCACTCGGCCACGATGGGCATCGCCGGGTGGTAGAACGGCAGGGCCTGCATCTCTTCTCTGGCGATCCGCTCGTACTGGGCTACCAGCAATGGCGCGGGATTCGCGGCAAAACCGGCAAACTCCTGCGCCACCTCTTTCGCGGCTTCGTTCACTGTCTCATTCACAATGGATTGCGCCATACGCCCTCCCGCGCTCGCTCGGCCTTCTCCTGCTCAGAGAGCGGAATGGCCGGAGCACCCAGGCTGACCAGCAGGGTCAATATCCGATCCGTCGCCTCCCCCAGCGCCGCCACCACCACGGGGGTGAGGCCGATGCGGGGCTCGAGGGATTCGGGCTCGACCCCGATCAGGGTGAGCCGCTTGGGCGACTCCCCTGTCATGTGCAGCGCCGAGAGCACGTCCGCCAGCCCCAGCTGATGGGGGGAGATCTTGCGACCGAACAGGGTCGGGATCTCCTCATCTTTCAGGGTCACCACGGTACCCGGCGGATTGCCGCTGCGCACCGCGTCCGCCAGTATGATGTGGTCGCGACTGGCCATCGCTTCGAGCAGCTCCATGCCGGCGGTGCCGCCGTCAAGCAGCTCGATGCCGGGGGCGAAGCGGTAGTCGTGCTCCAGCCCCTCGACGATGCGCACGCCGACGGCCTCATCGCTCAACAGCAAGTTGCCCACGCCCAGGATCAGGGTGTTCATCACAGCACCTTCACCTGAGTTGTTTCACCACTCTGGGTATCCACCACGTGCACCGCGCAGGACATGCAGGGGTCGAACGAGTGGATGGTGCGCACCACCTCCAGCGGCTTGGCCGGGTCGGCCACCGGGGTGCCTACCAAAGATTGCTCGTAGGGGCCGGGCTCGTCGTTGAAGTTGCGCGGGCCCGAGTTCCAGGTCGACGGCACCACCGCCTGATAGTTGGCAATTTTGCCGCCCTTGATGACGATCCAGTGGGAGAGCATGCCGCGCGGCGCCTCTTCAAAGCCCACCCCGCGAAACTCCTTGTCCGCCGGGATCTCGGTCTTGATGTAGGCGCTGAAATCTCCCTTGCCGATGTTGTCCACCAGCGCCTTCCACTGATGGGACAAGGTGTCTTTCAGCACGCAGCAGCGCACCGCCCGGCCGATGATGCGGCCCAGGGTGGAGTGCAGCTGTTCGGTCTTGATGGCAGAGCCAGTCAGCGTCTTGTAGAGGCCGTTCAGCTGATCGAAGTGCGCCACCGTCTCCGGGTGCTTGGCCGCGAGCTTCACCAAGAGGTCTGCGAGCGGCCCCACCTCCACCACCTTGCCGTAGAAGGTGGGGGATTTGACCCAGGAGTACTTGCCGTCATCCTGCCAGCCGGTGTAGTTGGGCTCGGTCTTGCCCTCCCAGGGCTTGAGGGGTTCGTCATCCTTGTACCAGGCGTGCTTGTTGCTCTCGGCGATGCCATCCATCAGCCAGGCATCCTGATGGCTCTCGATGGGACGATAGCCGGCCAGATCGCCGTTTTCGATGTAGCCGCCCGGCATCAGGAAGCTGCCGCCGTCACCGTCGGTGGGCAGCTCAGGCACGCTCAGGTAGTGCTTGGCCCCCTGCCCCAGGTTCAGCCACTCGGGGTAATGCGCGGCTATGATGGCGGCATCCACCTTGTAGACCTGCTCGATAAACTCGCCGAGCCGGTCGATAAAGCTCTTCACATAGAGCAGCCGCTCCAGGTTGAGCACGCTCGGCGCATCCAGGTTGATGGGGTTGGCCACCCCGCCCACCGCCAGGTTCTGGATGTGGGGAGTCTTGCCGCCGAGGATGGCGACGATGCGGTTGGCATCGCGCTGGCACTCCAGTGCCTGCAGGTAGTGGGCCACGGCGATGAGGTTCACCTCCGGGCTCAGCTTCATCGCCTTGTGGCCCCAGTAACCGTTGGCGAAGATGCCGAGCTGGCCGCTCGCCACCAGGGCGCGGATCTTGTCCTGCACCTTGGTCAGCTCGTCGGCGCTGTTGAGGGACCAGGTCGATACCCCCTTGAGCAGGTCGGCCGCCTTTTGCGGATTGGCCTGCAGTGCGGCCGTGATGTCCACCCAGTCCAGCGCGGAGAGCTGATAGAAGTGGACGATGTGATCGTGGATGTTGTGGGCCGCAATGATCAGATTGCGGATGTACTGGGCGTTGACCGGCACCTTGGCACCGATGGCATTCTCCACCGCCCGCACCGAGGCGATGGCGTGAATGGAGGTGCACACCCCGCAGATGCGCTGCACTATCATCCAGGCATCGCGCGGGTCGTTGCCCTTGACGATCTCCTCCATCCCGCGCCACATGGTGCCGGACGACCAGGCCTTGGTGACGACGCCGCCTTCGATTTCACAGTCGATACGCAGGTGACCCTCGATGCGGGTGATGGGGTCTATGGTGATACGTTGGCTCATACGTTGGCTTTCCCTCGGGCCTGATAATCTTGGTGAACACGTTCAAGTGATGGCAGTACCGGCAGCAGCCGGATCAGCAGCAAATAGGCACACACCTCGATGGCGACGAAGCCCAAGGAGATCAGCACTTCCGCCGCGGAGGGGAAGTAGTGGTAGCCATTGCCGGGGTTGAAGGCGAGCAGGGAGTAGTCCAGTCGCCAGAGGGCGGCGCCCAGCAGCATGCTGAGGGCCCCCAGGAACAACATGCGCGAATCGCGGCGGCTCTTGTCCCAGTGGAACACCAGCAGCGGGAAGATCATCAGCGCGATCTCGCTCCAGAACATCAAGGCGTAGCGATCCCACTGGGAGAGGTACTCCGACTTGTCGTTGATGACGATCTCGGCAAAGCGCAGCGCCACAAACAGGATCAGGAAGATGTCGATCACCTGGGTCAGCTTGTAGAACAGCGGCTTCTCGTTGGGGCCGCGCCCCGCCAGCCCCGCCTGCACCAGAGAGCCTTCAAACACCACGATGGAGAAGCCCATGATGAAGGCGGTGAGCAAGGAGAAGACCGGCAGCAGCTCGTAGCTTTGCCAGAGCGGATGGATCTTCTCCCCCGCCACTATCATCAGGGATCCCATGGAGGATTGGTGCATGGTGGGCAGCAGGGCCCCCAGCGCCAGGATGAAGAACATGACCTTGTTGATCCGCGCAAGGGAGACCTTCCAGCCGAACTTCTCCATCAGCACGGGGGCAAACTCCAGCGCCATCACCCCGATGTAGATGGTCATGCAGACCGCCGTCTCGAACAACACCGAAGAGGTGTTGAAGAAACCCGGAATGTAGAAGTAGGGCAGGTTCCAGTAACGGCCGACGTCGATGGTGATGGAGAGGCCGCCCAGCGAATAGCCGAACAGGCTCGCCAGCAGGGCCGGTCGCACCAGGGGGTGATACTCGCCCCGGTTGAAGACATAGACCGCCCAGGCCAGCGCCCAGCCGCCGCAGGCGAAACCGGTGCCGATCAGCAGATCGAACGAGATCCAGAGCCCCCAGGGGTAGCCGCCGTTGAGATCGGTCACCGAGCCCAGCCCGAAGATGAGGCGTTTTAGGATCAGCATGCCGCACAGGATGACGAACGGCGCCAGCACCATGACCGGCCAGCTGACCAGCCTGCCCCCCAGCGGATGAGCCTTGTGATTACTCATGATCCTTGCCTCCCGATTGCTTGTCATGGCCCGCGTGCGAGTCATGATCGTCGCCATCCTGATGGTCCTTGGTGTTGCGGCGAATGAGCACCGACAGCCCGGTCAGCACCACCAGCGGCAGCACCATCCCCTTGTAGAGGGTGTGCTGGATGTGCTCGGAGCGCGCCCCGGAGGAGAGCTCCGGCAAGTCGGGCATGTCGAGCTTGGTGTAGGGCACCCCGGCCAGCACCAGCACCTGGGTGCCGCCCCCCTCCTTCTCGCCATAGACGTAAGGCTGGTAGTTGGGCACTTCATGCAGGTAGGGATCGTTGGCGCTGAAGGTCTGGCGCGGGTAGGCATATTCGCTGCCCGGGGTGGCCAGCAGCCGGCGCTTGGCCTCGGCCATCAGCGCCTCGCGGGTGCCGAAGATGACGGCGCCGGTGGGACACACCTCGACGCAGCCGGGCAACTTGCCCTGATCAATGCGCTCAAGCCCCTTCTGGTTGCAGAGCTCACACTTGTGGATCGCCCCGAACGGGTTGTCGTAGTCATATTTGGGCACGTCGAACGGGCAGCCCACCATGCAGTAGCGACAGCCGGTGCAGACATCCGGGTCGTAGTGGACGATGCCGGTCTTGGGATCCTTGGTCAGCGCCTGCACCGGGCAGACGGAGACACAGTTGGGATCGACACAGTGCATACACTGCTTCTTGATGTAGGCATAGCCATCCACCAGCTGATCCTTGTGCTCACCCGTGCCGCTCTTCCACACCTGAATGATGTTGTTGGTGTAGGGGCTCAGCTTGTCGTTGTTGGACCAGGTTGCTTCCCCAGCCGGATTGGCCGGGTTGCCGTTGAGGCGCTGGCACTCCGCCACACAGGCCTGGCAGCCGATGCAGAGGGTGGAGTCGTAGAGCATGCCGAGCGCGCCGGGAATGGGCGGCTTGTTCTCGGCCGCCGCCAGGGCAGTGCCGGAGACGGTGGTGCCCGCCGCCAGCGCACCGACGGAGGCGAATTTGAGGAAGTTGCGTCTGTTCACGGTCACTCCTCCCGTGAGGTGTGCTGCCCGGCTTCATGGCGCTTCTGCTGGCGACCGAGCTCGCGCACCGTCATCAGACTCACCCCGACCAGCACCCCGAGCGCCCCACCGATAAGGCCGGTGGCGGTGGGCGACATGTGTCCTCCCTCCTGGATGGCCACGTCGGGCTTGTTCACCCGCGGGGTGGGATTCTCCACCTTGGCGAGCTGGAAGATCCCCTTGCTGAAACCCACTCCCTGCTCGTTGCAGCCGTAGCAGGGATGGCCTATGCCCACCGGCCAGATGCCGCCGCCCACATCGCAGAACTCCAGGGTCGAGCAGTTGCCGTAGGTCTCCGGCCCCTTGCAACCAAGATGGTAGAGACACCAGCCCTGCCGGTGGCCCTCGTCGCCAAACTCCTTGGCGAAGCGGCCGGCATCGAAGTGCGGGCGGCGCTCACAGTTTTCGTGGATGAGCCGCTCATAGGCAAACAGCGGCCGCTTCTTGGCATCGAGCGCCGGCAGCTTGCCGTAGGTGATGTAGTAAGCGACCGTGGTGAGGAAGTTGTGGGGGTTGGGCGGGCAGCCCGGGATATTGATAATCGGCGTGCCGAGGTTGCCGAGGGCCTCCTCCAGGCTGACGGCACCGGTCGGGTTGCCGCCGCTGGCAGGCACCCCGCCCCAGGCGGCGCAGGAGCCGATGGCGATGACGGCAGCCGCATCGGCAGCCGCGCGGCGAATATGGTCGACGATGGGTTCACCGGCCACCATGCAGTAGATGCCGCCATCCTTGAGCGGGATGGAACCATCCACCACCAGCACATACTTGCCCTTGTAGCGTTCGATGGCATTGTGCTTGTTCTCTTCGGCCTGATGGCCGAAGGCCGCCGAGAGCACCTCGTGGTACTCCAGCGAAATGGTGTTGAGGATCAGGTTCTCGATGGTGGGGTGGGTGGCGCGCAGCAGCGACTCGGTGCAACCGGTACACTCCTGCGCCCCTATCCAGATCACCGGTGGCCGCTCGGGGCTGGTGAGCGCGGTGGCCATCTTGGCCACGGCATGCTGGCTTAATCCAAGGGTTGCGGCCATCCCGGCGCACAATTTCATAAAGTCACGGCGATTAATTCCATGAGCCGATAAAAAAGTATCCTCGACCATTCTTTTTATTCCCGTAGTGAGCACTTGTTTGATAAATGCTTAATAGCGGAAATGCTAAGTACTCCCCCCCTGCCCCGCGTTGATCTCCATCAAGTGACGGAAGATTATCCAAATAGAAAACTCATCAGCATGGATTTAAAAAAATCATATGTAGCATAGACTTAGAAAGCATGCCACACACTGTAAAAATACCCACTAGGGGGTAATTTGGCGTGTTAATGAATTTAATTCATTTAAATTACCCGTTAATTCGTGATGTTAAATAATCAGAATGAAAGCGTTGTCACACTATTTAACCCGGTCTTTATGTTACCAGCCATAGGCTATTTTACCTCGCCTAAAGTGGCTGATAATATATACCTTTATATTTGTATAATTATATGTAAACAAGTGGAATGGACGCGCGAACGATATTTATTATCAGCTTCTCAAATAGGCTCCTCTGCCTATTTCAAGAAATATCTCCCTTGCTTGATTAATTAACTGTCATCAACAGGATATCTGCATTTCCCCCCTATTCCCCCGCTTGCAACAGGTGATCCGCCCCCTCCTTCCCGGCCCGGTTGCACCACCTGCCCCGTACAACTGGCGCCATTTGTCTCTATTAGTCAGTGATGACATAAAAATCTCTCCAACATCAAGCTGTTGAACAACAATTATCACTGAGCCCTGTGCGGGCTCTGCCCTTGGCGCTAAGGGCAAGGAACCCATGAAGTCGATGAGGATGACCGATGAGCAAAACCATACTGGTGGTGGATGATTCCGTGGGGATCAGGGCGGCCATCACCATGACGCTCAGCAGCGCCGGTTTTGAGGTGATTGAGGCCGGCGACGGCGAAGCCGCCCTCATCGAACTGGATCAGCGGCGGGTACACCTCATCATCTCCGATCTCAACATGCCCGGCATGGATGGCATGACCCTGCTAAGACGGGTCAAGGCCCAGCAGACTACCCGCTACCTCCCCTTCATCATGCTGACCACCGAAGACTCCGAGCAGATCAAGCGGGAAGGATTCGAGGCCGGCGCCCGAGTCTGGCTCACCAAGCCGTTCGAACCGCTCAAGCTGCTGGACGATGTCTGCAAGGTGGTGCAGCCATGAGCCTGGCGATCGACACCCGGCAAACGCCGGTGACCGCCACCCTGAGCGGCGAGCTCAGCGTCATCACACTGGGGGATCTGCAGGATGATCTGTTCGGCCTGCTCAATTTCTCGGTATTGACGCTGGATCTCACCCCGCTGGAGATGCTCGATGGCTGCGGTGCCCAGCTTATCGCCATCCTGCAGCAGGAGGCCGGCCAGCAGGGCAAGCAGCTGCGACTCGAGGCCGCTGAAGGCAGCCAGGCCCGCCATGTCTTGAGCCTGATGGGATTGTGGCCAGCCGACCATGGGGAGGGCCGCGCGGATGGATATCAATAAGGCCCGCGCCCTCTTTTTCGAGGAGGCCTACGAGCAGTGCGACAATCTGGAACACGCCCTGCTGGATCGCGACACCTATCCGGCCAACCCCGACACCTACAACCTGATGTTTCGCACCGCCCACACCATCAAGGGCTCGGCTGGCATGCTGGGACTGGCCATGCTGGTGCGCTTCGCCCACGCCATGGAGAACATGCTGGAGCGGCTGCGCAGCGGCGAGATCGCGCTGGACGAACACCTCATCAACCTGCTGCTGGCCTGCAACGATCAACTGCACGACCTGCTGCAGGGGGCCGAACACAACCCCGAGCTGCAACAGACCGAGACCCAGCAGATCCTGGCCCTGCTCTCCCAGCTGCAAGGGCACCAGACCCTGCCCAGCCAGCCGCTGATCATGCCGGCTCCCGCACCGGTCAATCAGACGGATCGGCGCGCCTGGCACCTCTCCCTGCGCTTCTATCCCGCTCTCTATCAGGACGGCTTCGATCTGCTGGCCTTCATCCGCTACCTCGGCAACCTGGGGGAGATCCGCGTCATCCAGCCGGTCTGGCAGGAGTGGCCCCCGCTGCAACTGCTCGATGCCACCGAGTGTTTTCTCGGCTACGAGATTGGCCTGCTCAGCGCCGAACCGGCCGAGCGGATCCGGAGTACCTTCGATTTCGTTGCCCACGCCAGTCTCATCTGCCTGCTCAGCCCCCATCAGGATCTGGCGCAGTTTTCAGAACAGGGGCAAAAGCTGGCGGCCTGGTGCAATGAGCCGCTCGCGGCCCAGTTGCAGCGCTGGGTGCAGGCCGGCGCCCTGAGCAAAGCGGAAGCGGCCTGCATCGCGCAGGGCGAACTGACGCCCGGCGCGGCAAGCGTCGAACCGGCCTTGGCACCCCCCACCCCGCCAACCCAGCCGCCGCAGGAGGCCCCCCCACAGCAGACCAGACCCGCACCGCTGCGAGCGGAGGGGCACTACATCCGCATCGAGGCGGCCAAGCTCGATCGGCTGATCAATCGGGTCGGCGAGCTGGTGATCGCCACCTCGGCAACCACCCTGCAGGCGAGGATGAGGGGCGATGCGGACACATCGAATCAGTGGCCATCGTCAACACCCTGGTGGAAGGGATCCGCGACGACGCGCTCACCCTGCGCATGGTGCCCATCAACGAGATCTTCAACCGCTTCCCGCGACTGGTGCACGAACTCTCCCAGCAGACCGGCAAGGAGATCCAGCTGCAGATCCGCAACGCCGATACCGACATCGACAAGTCGATGGTCGAGAAGCTGACCGACCCCCTGATGCACCTGGTGCGCAACGCCGCCGACCATGGCCTCGAAGAGCAACAGATCCGGCTCGCCGCCGGCAAGCCGGCGCAAGGAACCATCACCCTCAACGCCTATCACGACGCCGGCGCCGTGGTGGTGGAGGTCAGCGACGACGGCCGCGGCATCGACCGCGACAAGATCCTCGCCAAGGCCCATGGCCAGGGGCTGCTGCCGGAAGGCAAGGTATTGAGTGAACAGGAGATCTTTCAATTGCTGTTTCTGCCCGGCTTCTCGACGGCCAGCGATGTCAGCGATCTCTCCGGGCGGGGAGTCGGGCTCGACGTGGTCAAGCGCAATCTGGAGTTTCTGCGCGGCGAAACCACCATCGACAGCCGGCTGGGGCTGGGCACCACCTTTAGGCTGAGACTGCCGCTCACCCTGGCCATCATCGACGGTTTTCGCATCGAGGTGGATCACGCCTCCCTGGTGATCCCCCTCGACATGATGGTCGAGTGCATCGATCTGCCGCCGGATGCCCTGCGTACCCCGGCCCGCCAGATCAACGTGCGCGGCGAGTGGGTGCCCTTCATCGTCCTGCGCGAGCTGTTTGCCCTGCCCCCTGCCGACGAACCCGAGTTCGTGGTGATGGTGGACTATGCCGACCATCGTGCCGGCATCGTGGTGGATCGCCTGATTGGCGAGGTGCAGGCCGTCATCAAGCCGCTCGGCGAGCTGTTCAAGTCCCTGCGCTACGTGAGCGGCTCCACCATTCTGGGCAACGGTCAGCCGGCGCTCATCCTCGACGTCCCCCAGCTCATCCAGCTGGCCTGGCGGCGGGAACAGCATGCGCTCCGGCAACAGGCCGATACCCTCTACAGCCTCAGAGATTGACCACACACCTTAAGCACATCAACGGAATTGACGGAGTCAGACCATGGACTGGTTTCACAACTTGCAAGTCAGAACAAAGCTGGTGTTCTCGTTCTCCATCCTCATGGTGCTGCTGGTGGTGCTGTCGCTCACCAGCTACTACTCCACCAGGACCATGGTGCAGCTGGTCAGCAACATGCACGCCAACCAGCTGTTGCCGATCAAGGACATCGCCAACGCCAACATCTATGCGGTCTACCAGAACCGGGCCCTCTATCGCTACATCGGCGAGGTTGACCCGGATCTCAAAGCCCAGGCGTTGGTCAATGTCGACAAGTTCGAGAAGGGGATGTGGGATTTTCTGGCCAGCTACCGCAAGACCTACCTCACCCAGCGGGAGGTGGACCTGCTGACCCGCTTCGATCAGGCCTGGGCCACTTACAAGCAGTACGCCAGCGAGATCCTGAAGCTGGCTCAGACACCGGGCCAGGATGGGGAGCCCGAGCGCAACGCCTTTCGGCTGATGGGTGACAAGGGACGCCCGGCCTTCGACATCGCCGATGGACTGCTGAGCGATCTGGTCAAGGTGAATGCCGAACTGGCATCCCAATCCATGGATGAGAGCCAGGCCATCTATCAGGACAACCTGCAGATCCTCATCGCCATCGCCAGCGCCGCCTTTCTCATCTGCCTCATCCTGGCCCTGCTGGTGACCCGCAGCATATTGCGCCAGCTGGGGGGTGACCCTTCCTACACGGTGCAGGTGGTGGCCCGGGTCGCCGAGGGGGATCTCTCCACTCCGGTGCAGCTCAAGGCCGATGACACCTCGAGCCTGCTCTATGCAATCAAGAGCATGGCCCACCGCCTCTCCGACACCCTCAACGAGGTGGGCGCCATGTCGGAAGCCATCGGCTCCGCCTCCGAGCAGGTGGCCGCCACCGCCAATGCCCTCTCCCAGACCTCCTCCGAGCTCGCCTCCAGCGTCGAGCAGACCAGTGCCTCGGTCGAGGAGATGACCGCCACCGTCAGCCAGAATGCCGACAATGCCAAGGTGACCGAGAACATCTCCACCAAAGCGGCCAGCAGCGCCACCGAAAGCGGCAAGGCGGTCGGCGAGATGGTACACGCCATGAAGGAGATAGCGTCGCGCATCACCGTCATCAACGACATCGCCAACAAGACCGACCTGCTGGCCATCAACGCCGCCATCGAGGCGGCCCGCGCCGGCGAGCACGGCAAGGGCTTTGCCACCGTCGCCGCCGAGGTGCGCAAACTGGCCGAACGCTCCCAGACCGCCGCCAAGGAGATTGGCGAGCTGGCCGGGCGCTCGGTCAGCGTCGCCGAGCAGGCGGGATCCTTGCTGCGTGAAATGCTGCCAGGCATCGATCAGACTGCCACCCTGGTGCAGGAGATCGCCTCCGCCTCCCGCGAGCAGCGGGCCAGCGTCTCCCAGATCAACATCGCCGTGACCCAGATAAGCGACGGCATGCAGGCCTCGGCCGCCTCGGCGGAAGAACTCAGTTCCACCTCGGAAGAGCTGAGCTCCACCGCCCTGCAGTTGCAGGAGCTGATGCAGCAGTTCACCCTGCGCGGCGGCAACAGCCGCCAGCCCTATACCCCGCACGGCGGCGCCCATGTCATCCGGCGCAGCAAGCCAAAGTCTGCATTCTCCCGCCCCTACCCTTTTCATGAAGAGGATCTGGAGCGAGAGATAGACGATGGCAAGTTCACCAACTACTAGGAGCCGGCGATGAGAGACAAGCTTGCCCCTGATACCAGCGCCCACTTTCACTGCGTCACCTTCATGCTGGGCGGCGAACTATACGGCATCGACATCGGCTGCATTCGCGAGATCATCGAGTTCGAGGGGATGACCCCGGTGCCCATGATGCCGCGCTTCGTGCGAGGCATCATCAACCTGCGCGGCGCCGTGGTGCCGGTGATCGACCTCTCCATCCGTTTCGGCCGGGGCCAGACCCTGCTGCAGCCCACCACCTGCGTCGCCATCCTCTCCCTGCCCAACAGCACCGGCGAGGAGCAGGAGATCGGCATGCTGCTGGATGCGGTCTGCGAGGTGCTGGAGATCCGCAGCGACGCCATCGAACCGGCCCCCACCTTCGGCACCCACATCCGCGGCGACTTCATTCAGGGGGTGGTCACCATCGATCAGCAGTTCGCCATCCTGCTCGACATGCACAGGGCCCTCTCCATCGCCGAGCTGAGCGCCATGGCCGAGGCGGCCACCGAGCAGCAGTTCTCCCCGGAACAGGGCGGCTGACCATGGTGGCGCCCCCCTTCACCGCCGAACTCACCCCGACTCTCAGCCAGGGCGAGTTCGATCTGTTTCGCCGCTTCATCCTGAATTCGGCCGGCATCGACCTTGCCCCCTGCAAGCGGGCGCTGGTGCAATCCCGGCTCGCCAAGCGGCTGCGGGCACTGCACCTCACCAGCTATCATGCCTACTGGGAGCGGATCAATCAGTCCATCGATCCCCACGAGCGGCAGCTCGCCATCAATCTGCTCTCCACCAACGAGACCTATTTCTTTCGCGAATCCCAGCACTTCAGCTGGCTCAAGCACCATGCCGAACAGCTGCTTGCCACTCGCCGCCAGCCGCTGCGAGTCTGGTCCGCCGCCTGCTCCACCGGGGAAGAAGCCTACTCCGCCGCCATGGTGCTGGCCGAACAGCTCGGCATCAACGATCGCTGGAGCATCCACGGCACCGACATCAACACCCGGGTCATCCCCTTTGCCCGCCGCGCCGTCTACTCGGTCGAGCGGGCCCAGCACGTGCCGCCCCATCTGTGGCTGCACTATTTTCAGCGCGGCCATGACGAGTTCGCCGGCAAGATCCGGGTCAAGCCGGAGCTGGCCGGCAAGGTCACCTTTGCCAACCTCAACCTGCTGACCTGCGGCGACTATCCGGAGCGCAACTTCGACGTCATCTTCCTGCGCAACGTGCTCATCTACTTCAATGACGAGACCAAGGCCCGGGTGCTGTCGCAGCTCTGCAACCTGTTGCGCCCGGACGGCTACCTGCTGGTCGGCCACTCCGAGATCATCCGCCAGCAGGATCTGCCGCTGGTGCAGGAGGCCCCCTCCCGCTACCGCTGCCTGCCCCTTCAGCCCAAGGAGCTGCCATGACCATACGCGTGCTTATCGTCGACGACTCGGCCCTGGTACGAGAGGTACTGACCCAGATGCTGAGCAAGGCGGAGGATATCGAGGTGATCGGCGCCGCCTTCGACCCCATCTTCGCCATGCAGCAGATGAAGAAGTGCTGGCCCGACGTCATCATCCTCGACATCGAGATGCCGCGCATGGACGGTCTCACCTTCCTCAAGAAGATCATGGCCGAGCACCCCACCCCGGTCATCATCTGCTCCTCCCTCACCGAAGAGGGGGCCATGATCACCCTGGAGGCGATGTCGGCGGGGGCCATCTCCATCGTCACCAAGCCCAGCGTCGGCATCAAGAGCTTCCTGCAACAGTCCGCCAACGACTTCATCCAGGAGATCCGGGGCGCCGTCGGCGCCAAGCTGCGCAATCTGCTGCCCGGTACCGCCCCGCTGCCGGTCACCCCGAGGCACAATGCCGACGAGGTACTCTCCCCGCCGGCGGAGCGGATCTCCTTTCGCACCACCGAGAAGATCGTTGCGCTCGGCACCTCCACCGGCGGCACCCAGGCGCTGGAGTACCTGCTCTCCCGCCTGCCCGCCACCTGCCCGGGGATCGCCATCGTCCAGCACATGCCGGCCCGCTTCACCGCCTCCTTTGCCGAGCGGCTCAACGGCCTCTCCCAGCTGGAGGTGAAAGAGGCCGAGACCGGCGATCGCCTGCTGCCCGGGGTCGCCATCATAGCACCGGGGGGCAAGCACCTGCTGATCCAGCGCAGCGGCACCCAGTATCTGGCGGAAGTCAAAGAGGGGCCGCCGGTCTCCCGCCACTGCCCCTCGGTGGACGTGCTGTTTCGCTCGGTGGCGGTGAGTGCGGGGCGCAACGCCCTCGGCGTCATCATGACCGGCATGGGGGATGACGGCGCCCGCGGCATGCGGGAACTGCACGACACGGGCGCACGCACCATCGCCCAGGATGAAGCCAGTTGCGTGGTGTTCGGCATGCCCAAAGAGGCCATAGCCCACGGCGGAGTGGATGAAGTCATGTCCCTCACCCACATTACCCAGACGCTCAGCCGTCCGGATCTACGAGGCGTGTAATTATGTCATTGGAAAAATGGCAAGGCCGCAGTGCCATGGTGGTGGATGACTCCCGCACCCAGCAGTACGAAGTGACCTGCCTGCTGCAGGAGTTGGGGTTCGGCCAGATCCACGTTGCCCATGATGGCCAGGATGCCCTGAACAAGCTGCAGCAGCTCGAGCGCATCGATCTGCTGCTGACCGACCTCAACATGCCCGGCATGGACGGGGTCGAGCTCATCAGCAACCTGGAGAAGAACACCCACTACCGGATGTTCGTGGCCGTGATGAGCGGGGTGGAGCGGGACGTGCTGGACGTGATCCACGCCATCGCCGATGCCAGCACCCTGGAGGTGATCGGCGTGCTGTCAAAACCGCTGCGACAAAGCGATCTGCGCAACATGCTGCAGCATTGCGATCCGCTGGCACACCGGGAAAACAAGAAGTGGATGCAGCTCACCTTCACCGCCGAGGATGTACAGCAGGCGCTGGACAACCGCCAACTGATCCCTTTTCTGCAGCCCAAGGTGCTGATGGCGGACGCCAGTCTCTACGGCTTCGAGGCGCTGGTGCGCTGGATCCACCCCGAGCACGGGGTCATCCCCCCTATCTGCTTCGTTCATCATCTGGAAGAGGGGCAACTGGCGCTCGATTTCTTCTACCAGTTCCTGCACGCCACCTGCGAGGCACTCACCACCCTGGGCCCACTGTCCGAGCACCCCACCTGCTCCATCAACATGCCGGTCAGCCTGCTGCTGACGGACAAGCTGGTCGAGAACATGATCGCCATCGTGCAGGCCCATCAACTGCCCTGCAGCGCCATCATCATCGAAGTCACCGAGACCACCTTCATGTCCAACCTCGCCATGTCGCTGGGCACTCTGGCACGATTGAGACTGCGGGGATTCGGCATCGCAATGGATGATTATGGCACCGGCTACTCCTCCATGAAGCAGCTATCTCGCTGTCCTTTCACCGAGATCAAGATTGACAAGGAATTCGTACACGACGCCCATAGCAGCCCCAAGAAGCTGGCTATATTGACCTCAGCGATCGTCATGAGCCAGAAGCTCAACCTCAAGACGGTCGCCGAGGGAGTGGAGACCGAAGAGGACTGGAAACAGCTGGCACTGCTCGGCTGCGAGCTGGCGCAAGGCTATTACATCAGCCGACCGCTGCCGGTCGATCAGATTGAAAAATGGTTTGCCGAATGGCAGGCCAGGGCGACCTGAATCGTGTCCCTTTGCGCTATTGAGGAACCCCGCTCTGAGAGGGCGGGATAACAACAACACCGGCAGTATCGACATCGCTGCATGGACGCTTGAAACAAGCATGAGGCTACCATGAACAACCTACTTCGCCAGCTCTCCATCAAGACGCGGCTTATCGTCTCCTTCCTGTTGCTGAATCTCATCCTGATCGGGGTCGGGCTCTACGGCAAGCAGAACACAAACACCATCAATGACATGCTCAACGACATGTACCTCAACATCCTGACCCCCATCACGGATGTTGCCAACGCCAACATGCAGGCCATCTATCACAACCGCTCGCTGTTCGATTACGTCATCGAGCCGACCCAAAGCGGCATGGACAAGATTGCCAGGGATATGGATCTGCACGAGCAGAAGATGGCCGCCCTGCTGGACAAGTACCGGGCAACCCAGCTGAGCGAACCGGAGAAACTGGCTCTGGCGGACTTTGACCGCGCCTGGCCGCTTTACAAGGAAGCGGCGCACAAGGCGATGGCGGCAAGTTACGCCAACGACAACGACAGCGCCATCAAACTGATGAAAGGCGAGGCTGCCACCACGTTTCAGGTGGTGGACGATCTGCTCAGCAAGCTGGTCGACATCAACCAAGGGCTGGGCAAACAGGCCTTCGATGAGAGCGACGTGATTGCCAGCGACATCACCACCGCTACCTACACCATACTAGCCATCTCGGTGCTGCTCTCCTTGCTGCTGGGCTGGCTGCTCAGCGGCAGCATCAACCAGCCGCTGCTCGCCATCATGCAGGATCTGCAGCAACTGGCGCAGGGCCGGCTCACCGCCCCGGATCAGGCCGAGGGCAATGACGAGCTGACCCGCATGCAGCAGGCGATGATCAGCACCCGCCGCAGCCTGCGCGACATCGTCTCAACCATGCAGCATGCTGCCGAAAGCCTCACCGCCAGCGCCTCCCAGCTGGGGGCAGCGGCCGAGCAGGTCAATACCAGCTCCCAGCAGCAATCCCTCGCCACCGCCAACACGGCCGCCTCGGTCGAAGAGCTCACCACCTCCGTCTCCCAGCTCTCCTCGTTCGCCAATCAGGCCAACAGCGTGGTGATGCAATCCGGGGAGATAGCCCAGGCTGGCGAGAAGCAGGTCAAGCACGCCTCCCAGGAGGTGCTCAGAGTCACCACGGCGGTCAACGACTCCGCCAAGCAGGTGCAGGGCTTGTTTGACGACATCACCCGCATCAGCCAGATCTCGGTGATGATCCAGGGGGTCGCGGATCAGACCAACCTGCTGGCGCTCAACGCCGCCATCGAAGCGGCCCGGGCCGGCGACATGGGCCGCGGCTTCGCCGTGGTGGCCGACGAGGTGCGGACCCTGGCGGCGCGCACCACCCAGGCCACCCAGGAGATCAACGAGATGCTCACCTCCATCCAGCAGGGGGCCACCAGCGCGGTCAAGGGGATGAACGCCTGCTCCGACAGCATGAGCACGGTACGGGAGACCACCGAGGGATCCAGCGAAACCATGGCCCAGGTGGATCAGAGCTCCCGCAAGGTGGTGGAGCTGATCCAGGAGATAAGCTCCATGCTCCACGAGCAGGCTGCCGCCAGCCAGCTCATCGCCCAGTCGGTGGAAGAGATCACCCAGATGTCGCTGGAGAACGTCTCCGCCGCCGAGAGCGTCAATCACGACGCCTCCCAGCTGACCACCATCATCCAGCAGCTCAACCAGGGCATCGGGTTCTTCAAGGTATAACCACGACCTGCCCGGCCATGGGCCGGGCTGGTCCCTCCTCCTTATCCTGCCATCAAGCTCCCATCTTTACCCCGCCTCTTTGCCACGGGCTCACGACGGCCGGCGCTGGAATGCCGACATCAGAGCGGCATCCGCTCAACCATCCATCAGAAACAGCCCAAAACAGCCTCATTCCCCTCCCGATTGGAGGGACAAAACCAGTGATAAATACTGGGGCATAAGGAGCCAGAGAAAGCGTTGGCAGGCAAAATTTATACAGAGGAATATCCCGTATTTTGCGCATTTTCATATTCTCATTCGCCACATAATTTACCAACCAAAAAACAACTGATAACATCTTTTTACATTTTAAAGCATATAAAACAACATGATTCAGTGACCCCCCGTTTGCTCGTCGCGGCAGCCAGGATCACCGGATCAGGATTGAAACCAGCAGCCAACTTATCATCGAGCAGACACCCGACCCCATGATGAACACAGTTACGGCCAGCATCGATATCGATGCACTCCAGCACAATTTCGCCGTGGTGCGCCGCCATGCCCCCCACAGCAAGGTCATCGCGGTACTCAAGGCCAATGCCTATGGCCACGGGCTGCTGCCGGTGGCCCACGCACTCGCCCAGGCCGATGCCTATGCGGTGGCCAGGGTCGAGGAGGCGCTGGTGCTGCGCGCCAACGCCATCACCAAGCCCATTCTGGTGCTGGGAGGCTTCTTCAGTGCCGAGGCGCTGCCGCTGCTGGCGAAACACGAACTGCAAACCACCTTGCATACCTGGGAGCAGCTGGCACTGCTCGAGCAGGCCAGTCTGCCCGCCCCCATCAAGGTGTGGCTCAAGCTCGATACCGGGATGAACCGGCTCGGGCTGCGCGCCGAGGAGTTGCCCGCCTTCATCGAGCGGCTGAGCCATTGTCGCAACGTGGTGCAGCCGTTCCATCTGATGACCCACTTCAGCCAGTCCGATGAACAGGATACCCAAGCCACTCAGTTGCAGATCGAGGAGTTCAACCGCCTCTCTGCCCATCTGCCGGGCGAGCGGGCCATGGCCAACTCCGCCGGCATCCTCGCCTGGCCGGCATCGCGCAGCGACTGGATCCGGCCTGGCCTCATGCTCTACGGCGCCTCACCGTTTGCCGGTCAACTCGCCGCCGACCATGATCTGCGCCCGGTCATGACCCTCAAGAGCCAGCTCATCGCCACCCGCGCCTGTGCGCAGGGCGAGGCGGTCGGCTATGGGGGACACTGGGTGGCAGATCGAAAAACCACCCTCGGCGTGGTGGCGGCGGGTTATGGGGATGGCTACCCCCGCATGGCGCCCGAAGGGACCCCCATGCTGATCAATGGCCGCCGGGTGCCCATCGTGGGTCGGGTCTCCATGGACATGATCACCGTCGATCTGGGGCCGGCGGCCAGCGACAAGGTAGGAGACGAGGTGACGCTGTGGGGGGAAGGGCTGCCGGTGGAACAGGTGGCCGAAAAGATAGGCACCATCCCCTACGAGCTGCTGACCCGCCTGACCAGCCGGGTCCATCTCACACACTGTGACAAGCGCGAACAGATGCCGATGTTGAAGCTGGCCTGAGCAAGCGGGTACGGGCCTGTGATATGGGCCTTTCATCCCGTCATCAGGAACAGGTAAGCCTTTTACCCAGCCTCATAGCGAGAGCAGCAACATCACAGCGGGGTCCCTTCCTCCCAGCGTTGGGATAAAAGGCGCCCCTGCTGCCGAGTTCACGGAAGCTCGAAGCCGACCAGGCTCTGCTCGATGCGGGCGTCAGGCATCATGCGCCGCAGCCCGTCCACCAGCCTGGCAGCGGCCTCCTGCAAGGCCGCCAGCGGCATCTCGGGCAGGCTCTCCAGAATGAACCACATCTGTCTGGCATCGCAATCCAGGCGCGTTCTCACCCCTTGACGCCAGTTCCAGCGCCGGCAGGTAACGCCCAGGTCGTCGCGCCAGATCACCTCGCCCGCCTCCGGGCACTCCTGCGCCGGCGCCCCCTCTTTCATGGTGTCAAAGGCTTCGCTGCCATCGGCAATGACCAGCCGGGGCGTCCCGACATAGGCGGCCAGGTTCTCCCCGCCGACCGGGAGGGCGTAGGCGAGGCTGATGGCGTTGTAGAGATCCACCACGGGATCGATGCTCGGCAGAGCGCCATCGCGCAGCACCCGCTTGCGCAGGGCATCCGCCGAACAGGGTGTACGCTGAGGCTTGGCACCAAACCCCTTGAATACCTCGGCCCAGGCGGCCAGATGCGCCTCGGTCCAGGGCGCGGGGTCGTGCAGAACCCGCTGGCAGGCCTGTGCCAGCTCATCGACGGCGATGGCCGGATTGACGATCTCGTCGGTCTGCAGGGTAATGCTGATAGCCCGAAATCCCGGGGCCAGCGTCGCCAGCGCGGGATCGATTGACGGTTGTACCGATCTCATGGAATATCCTTATATCGACTATTTTATTTCATGATAATGACCGATGACCAAGAGAGTCAATATAACGACCGATGCCGGCGCCGATGTGGGGCATGTCACCGCCGCCGTCTCCCGCCGGCTCAAGGAGTACAGACAACAGGGCCGGCTGTCGCTCGATGAGCTGTCGCGCCGGGCCGGGGTGAGCAAGGGGATGCTGGTAGAAATCGAAAAGGGGGCGGCCAACCCCAGCATCGCCATCCTGTGCAAGCTGGCCGCCGCGCTCGGGGTATCGGTTGCCGATATCGTCGACGTGGCCAGCACCCCGACGCTGCACCTGATCGAGCCGCAAGCCATCCCGACTCTGTGGCAGGGCCCGCTCGGCGGCTCGGCCCGCCTGCTGGCCGGTACCCGGGGACCGGACATGATAGAGCTGTGGCATTGGCAGCTGCACCCCGGCGAGCAGTTTGACTCTGACGGCCACCCGCCCGGCACGGTGGAGCTGTTTCACGTCGAGCAGGGCACCCTGCAACTGCAGCTGGGAGCGAGCGAGCTTGCCGTCACTCAGGGTTGTTCGGCCGTGGCCCGCACCGACCTGCCCCACGCCTATCGCAACGCAGGCGACAGCGTGCTGCGCTTTACCATGACGGTGGTGGAGCCACACGGCTGAGGCTGACCGCTGCGAGGTGACAAACCGTATCCTGATAAACAACGCCTCCTGATAAACAAAAGGCCCCGTCTTGCGACGGGGCCTTTGCCAATTGTTAGCGAGAGCAGGTATTGCTACGCCCAAAACAAAAAACCGACCATCAGGTCGGTTTTTTGTAATTTGGCGGTGAGGGAGGGATTCGAACCCTCGATATCACTTACTAAAGCGTTGTGAATCAACCAGTTATGGCTAACATAAAACAAAATCATGTCACAATTATGTGACATTGTCAATTAGCCAACAAAACTGGCTATCAGAACATCGCCATCAACAGAAAGTACTCCTAGTATTAGACAAAACAAAAGTCATTTTAATAAAATACAGGAACCGCATTTTTAATAAATACATTGCTGTACTTGATAGCACAGCCTTTAGTTTTTTATAAAAATATATTTGTTATTATTGATATTCATAAGCTCCATTGGCGGTGTTAATTGTTAACGACTTTATTTTAGGGAGTGTACCATATATGGTTTTTTGGTCGAATTTAATTAGACAAAAAAGAATAACACCATTTCCTGAGGCAGTCTGGACCCTTGGGTTAAGAAGTGATGGTATCTTACTAGATAGATCCTTGGCGTATGGTAGGCATTGTTTCATTTGCTTACTTTTGCGTTCCTCCAAGATTTTTTCGGTTTTAGCTACCTGCCTCAGGTGAGCTTCCTCCTGGTACTGCTTCTTTGTCATGCAAGAAATATCAGCAGCACATAATTTATCAGATTGCGCCTTCACCCACTGTGTATAATTTTTTTCCAATCTCGTCTTTATATTATATTCACTTTCATAAGACCTCGTATAATCATGCCAGTAAATGGGGGCTTTGGGGTCATACAGCAAATAAGCATCTGTGCCACCTGAAAGGTTCACTGAACACATCTTTATACCTTCAAATGTATCAATCATTCTATAATGTGACTTATTGGATTTAATCCGTGAGCTATATGTATCAAATAATCTATTGAAACATGGATTATCGCTCATGTCTGGCATGCCAATTTTTTTTGGGGGGGGTAGTGCATTACAGCCAGAAACAAGCAGTGTTGCACCTATAAAAAACAAAAACCTCATAATATACTCTTCTTGTCAAAAATGTCATCATAACAATCAAACTATGGGTTGTTTGTTACTTGTTTTTTGTTAAAAACTTTTCTTTAAGCCACACCACTGGGTACATATAAACAAAGTCACCATATATTTCACGTGCTTTTTCAAATTCGATACGGCATAATTTATAATGAGAAACCCCATTGCGCTTAGCTGTTGATAAAACTAACATATCATTTAATTCAATATTGTAGTTTTTACAAAAACGCCAAGTAGACTGATACTCTACACCACTATCTATATCAATATGATGCCCATTATCAATCCTCGAAAAATTCATTTTACCGCCCTCGAAATAAAGTGAAGAATTGAATAAATAACCAACCCTAATAATGCCACACCTTCCTAGTCATGGGTAATCAGGTTGAAAATGCCGCCAATAATGGCAGCATTTGACCATATTTCCTCGATCAGCGAATGAACCCGAGCGCCCGCAGTTGGTGGAGGGCCTGATCCTGCACACTGTTCGAGTAATCAGGCTCCTGAGTAATTCGAGCAAGACGATCAATCAGTCTCTTGCCGTTATCGTCAAGGCTCGCAGACACATCTAGCAGTGATACTGAATAGCTTGTATTGCAAGCGGACGCCAGCGCGGCAGCCAGCACCCCGCTGGATTTGGTCTGCGGATGTTCTTTTATAATTGCCAAAATTTCATTCAAAACCTTCATCATTATTCCTCTTACTCAGGTAACCTTGGAAATATTCACATTCAGCGTATTCCGCATGTACGGCCCTGGGCGCCGCAAGGCAACAGGCTAGCTCTTGCTGGGTTTCCTATTGCACTCATGCTAATAAGGCTATACCGGCGTCAGACCTGCCCCAATGAGCTCCAGAAACGGCTCATTTGGATTGCAATTCTCCCGTCCTGCTTGTTTCCGCATTGGGATGGCTACCGCACCCGACTGACGGCACTGTCAGGGGCTCAGTATCATCGTAATCATTTGGGCGCCGTTTCATGATTTTTTCAATGATACCATGGTGTTACCACCATGAACATGAGCCATATCACTACTCAAATGAATATTTTCAATGTATTGACTCTGCTCTGCTGCCTGAAATGGATCGAGCGGTCTGATACACCTAAACAAGGGTACTGGCTGCCTATGTGGCTAATCTGCCGTTGAGTATTCAACGGCAATAAGAAAATCAGCACCGACGACCATTAGGTTGTGCGGCGTCAATTCCCGATATATCTGCTGGGCTCTCGGTGTAATGGTGATCGGTAATCTTTATGGTGTGTGATCGGTTGTTGTGATTAGGTACTAGTTACGCTACTCAACCTCCTCTTAATCAGCCCTGAGCCTTGCTATGACAGCGTTTGATACAATAATGGTTAGGTGGTTAGGTGTCGTTGCAGCAAAGCATTCTAAGCGTTTGAGAAGCCCATGCATTTTTACTCCATGACTTTTTATATAGCAACTACTTAATCAATTAACAAAAACCCACTGTGGGCCTGTAATGGTGCGGCATTCAAGCTGGTTAAGCAGTCCACATTGCACTTAACCACTGCCTAATCACTTAATCATCTGCCAACCCTACAGGCAGAAAAAAGCCCCGCCTTATCGGCAGGGCTTAAGAGTTACTTCTTGTCGGCTTTGCCCTTCTCTTTGGGGCTATCGACGGGCAGCAGGTACTCAGTCCGATTAGAACGCACCCTGCGGCTCTGGAGCTTGCCCTCGCTCGCGAGCAACCGGAGTGCCTTACCCCAACTACTCGCCATGCTCAGCCTCTCACCGTGGCGGACGCACAGCTCGCTCGCCGTGAGCCATTCAGATGAGGCCAGTGGACGCGATAGATGGTGATGGTAAATCACCTCATAGAACGGGCCCTTGTCCGTGTGGGCATCGTTTGCAGTAGCTGCCAGCGCTGCGGTCTCGTCATCCAGAAACCACGTTGCTCCAGACTCATAACGTTCCCTTACCTCCAGCCAGAACTGGCGCAGTTGCTCAGGATCATCCAAGGATAGTCGGCCTGCATTCCAGCTCCAGCCTAGGATCGCATTCAGGCGATCAACATCAGCCGCAGCGGCTAGCTCGATAACCGCAAATCGAGCGTTACCTGTCGTGTCTCTGAGAAAATCCGAGCCGTTAACCGTGGCGATAAATGCGGTCTGGCGCTTTTTAGTGGTCATGCTGCGGGCATAGGGCAGGCGGAAACAATCACTCTCTCTTGTCAGAAAAGCTTTGAGCGAGCCAGCCTCATGCTTCGTCGTACTTTCCAACTCAGCCAGTTCCACAATCCACGCTGACACAGCGCGACGAACATCATCAGGTCTGTCTGGATTGATGGAGCAATCCAAGGTTGAACCTGGCACCACGGCAGCCAGACGGCTAATCCATGCGGATTTACGGAGGGACTGCCCGCCCGCCAGCACCGGCACCAGTTTTGAATGCCAGCGTGGGTGATACAGCGCAGCAACACACCCAACCAGCCATGCATGCAACACGGCACCCGCATAGGCGGGATTAGCGGTATTGAGGGTAGCAATCACCGCATCGATGCGCGGTTTCCCATCCCACGGTGCCCCACGTTCGAGCCACTGACGCACAGGGTGATAACTGTGGCGCTCACAAATTGCGATCAGGTGCTCCTCAATCACGGCATCCGGCACACCTGCCAGCTGGCAGGCATCAATCAGCGCAGATCGCTGGCCCGCCTCAGAGCCCCCCAGGCGCTCACCATCAGCCCCCGCCAGTTCCGGCTCACCCGTCATCAGGTTGTAGCGCGGCAACCATGCCTGAAATCGAATCAGGGCGCACAGATTTGCACTGGTCTTGATAGGGCGGCCAGTAGGGCCCATGTCCGGCAGAGTCAGCAGTTCACCCTGCATCACTGACCTAACAGCCTGCTGAACCTGCTCTGTGGCAACACCATCGTTCTGACCGTCATATGACGGAATATCATGCTCAACTGTTGTATTTTTATTGTTTTTCATTTTTTGTTATCCTGGGCGTTATCGCCTGATTGTTGTTATATATGAACCCTTATTATTTTCTACTTGTTAACTTCATGAGCCGCTAATACATTAGCCAGCCAATTCAATTAAATCTAAAAGGTTTTTATGAATGGCATTGCGCTATAAATATGGATGACCGTCACCAATATATGTGTCAAGGTTGATCTTCCTCATACTTCGTCAGATGTCACCTTGGCACACATATGGTTCCGATGTCATTCCATATTTCCCGCTTCATGCCATCCATAAAAATGGATTCTCCACCCACTCCGTTCGCAAGCTCTCTACGGGGTTCCGGTCTCGTGCCTCGACCCATCCACATACTTACGCACTTTTGTGCGCGTAAGTATGGTTAAAGAAGCCCGTACTTACGTAGTCTCACGCCTCGCACTTACGTGTGTGGCGGTCGGACTTACTTACTATATTTTTATTGTCACCCCCTTCCAATTTTAATCTCGATATACTAATGAATTAATTCATAACCTCCTTGAATTAAGATAAATCATTTTCACTGGATTCATTTTTTCGTCTGAATATCACAGCTGCCATCCCTCGGTTCCGCACTGAGGTATTATTGACCTGATTTATTACTGGAGACTCAGGTTTGATATAATGTGTATTATCCGCTGATAGCTGACTGTGAGTAATTCGAATTCCGCTTAAATCGGCATCAGCAGGGCAGCTAGGCAGTCGCCCGCCTCTAGCTAATTTCCTATTGCCATAACGGTCAACAGAGCCAGTGGCCTGATGGCCCATCAAATATGCAATACGTTGGCGGTCCATTCCGGAACCTTTGAGCTCAGAGCCGAGCTGGTGACGCCAGCTATAAAATGTGGGTAGAGCCTTACGCCTAGGCCATAATTTTTTACCAGCAGCCCGCAGCCTGTCCTGCATCACACCAACGTCTACTCGTTGTGCCTGCATGACACAATATCTGAGCAGGCCAGAATCGATGCCATCCAACAGTAAAGTCCGGTCTGCCCCCCGTTTTCCGCCATGGCTTTTTTTAGCGCCCGTCACAATAAGCCGATTTCCATCCACCCTCAGACCTGAAAGCTCAGCGGGTCTAATGCCTGCGTTTTTAAAAATGAGGATGGCAGAAACCATACTAATGTCACCACGCTGATTAAAATATGATTTCAGAGCATCCTCATCTGACTGATTGATCGCCCTCGCTCGGGGCTGTCTGGATCTTTTTGATAAATTACTACCATGTGCAGTCACAGGGTTTTTCGCCCTCCGAATACGTTCGGCAGCATCAACATAGCCCAGCATATTCTGGTGATACGCCAGAGCACATCGCAGTCTCCGCCAATACCCTGGTCGGTAATCTGGTGCGCAGGCTAGCAATTCCTGAGAAATATTTTTTGCCGTGAGTGGCATCTCTCTATTTTCAAGGCGCTGATAAAAAAATTTAGCCAGCTTCGTATACTCAAACTCCGTCTTTTTGGTAACCATATATCTCCTAGAGCTCTTTTCGGCCCCTATTTAAAAACTATTATCTTAACGCAAAAGTTATGAGCGCCAGCCATATAGGATAACAACTCACGTAACGTTTATCGTAAAATTATAATGAACGGTATCACTACAATAATTGAATTATTGCATACAGTATTATATCGTGGATTTGTTGTTAGTTAAATAAAACCACTTGACCTATAAGAATATATTGTTTTTGTCTACTCCCCATCGCTGGCTCAATTTATGTATAGCTGCCATCCGCCTATCATCCATATGTAATGTAGATGAGCTATTAACGGAAATATCGTGTATTCTCGAATCACTATCGTCTATAGACGCAGTGTCTGAACCATAACACTGATGAGACTCGTCGGATTTAGCTATCGTAGCTGGCTCCAGTTTCGTAAAACCATTAAAACAGCGGTCCAGCACAGCATCCTCAACGGCATCATAATCAGGTGCATCCTCTACAATCCATTTCCCGTAGTGCCTATATATCATGGCAGTACTGGTGAGCCCCATTTTACGGGCAATCCGCTCTACAGAGACGCCCGCAGTGAGCATCTGACTCGCATAGGTGTGGCGGAATTGGCTAGGCCCTCGATAGCGTACAGCTACTCGTTCACAATAGGGCCTAAAAAATGCCTCCCGAAAATCGTCAACAGAGACATAGGGCCGATCTTCTTCCTGCGAATACGCCAATAAGGTTCTATACATCTGTAAAGATTTTTTATTGTCCGCTTGTAATACAGTAATTAACTGAGGTTGTCTTTGATGGGCATACTCAACCAGTGTTTTGGCTGCGCTCAGAGTCCAGCCACACAGTTCAATGACCCGTTTTGACTCCCTGGTTTTTGGGATTTTAAATTCCTTATCCACCAGCGCTAAATCGATAAACAGCTGCTGCTTATTCAGATCAATTGACTCGACAGTAAGAGCCATGAGTTCGCTAATTCGCAGCCCAGTACCGATTCCCAGGGTGATTAATGCCACCTCAATCGGATAATGCTCCTCGCAACTCCTCAGAGCCTGGATCTCATGCTGTAAAAATGGATCGGGATCGTTGGAAGATGTTTTACACGTTTTTATATTTTGTATCGGACTCATGGCAATCAGCCTATCGTCCACAGCCCGAGTGAATATCTGCCGCAAGATTGAGAGATAGTGATTTACAGTTTTGTTACTATATTCCTGATGCAACCTAGCCAAAAAGAGGCCCATGTCGGTTGCGGTCACATCAGAGATATTCTGCCTACCAATCCATTTATTCAGCTGTTCAGATTTGCGACGAAAAGCCTTAAATGTAGCTGGCGCATATGCCGGCTTCATAATAAGAACATTATTTTTTAGTGCCACTTCAATCGTCATCGCCATCCTGTTTTTTCTATACGCCATTAACTCCATCCTCATGTCATTTGCGGTGAGACTAACCGCATCAAAACGACATGTCAACACGCAAAATCACATTTTTTCAGGCTTGTCAATATCCATTTTTACTAATATTTCAATGGAATTTAAGGCAGGTTATTAGATATTCCTAATGTGCGTCATTCATCACCAGAAAAAACAATATAAATAGTCCAGATGAAATTATTTATATTATTTAATAATCTTATTCTGGACGGTGAGGGAGAACAAATTTAAGCGCATCAGAAAAATCTAATTGTTCTACTACAGCCTGCAAACGCTGCACTGTGGATTTTTTTCCATAATGGCTATAGGTAAAACCAATTTTGCTATGTCCTGCCAGGTCTGCGACCGCATGTTCGGGTGTATCACGCTGTTGCAGCTCATCAATAACGGTGTGACGGAACCCATAGGCGGTAGGTCGTTGCCCCGCCACAAATCCCAGTTTCCCCAGGTAGCGGGAGAAGCGACACTCGAAATTTTTGGTCCATTCGCCAAACTCCCCTGTAGCCGTACAACTGAATAGCTGCACATGGCCCTGCCTACGTCGTAATTCGACATAATGCAGGAATCCCAGCGCAATCAACCTGCTGTGGATGGGTACGAGTCGTCGGCTGTTGCCGTTTTTGATCGACTGCGCCTCTCCCTCGTCGGTAATGTTGAGGCAAGCGATATTATCCTGGGTCATCACATCACTGACACGTAGCTGACAGATCTCCGCAGGCCGTGCGCCAGTGTGTAGTAGTACCAGGGGTATCCAATAGTCATCGACGTTGCTGTAAGCGTGCTGGGTGAAGTTTACCGAGCTGAACAATGCCCTGAGCTGGGTGGGCTCCCAGCGCTGTCGTGGGGTGGGCTGCGCACATCTGATTTTGACCTGATCAAATGGATTTTTGGCCGTATATTCCATCTGCACAGCAAAGTTCAGCATCTGCGCACAAGCACTCCGGTATTCACTGATCGTTTTTGCCTTTAGCAACCTCTCCGTCGAGAGATTACGCACAAACAAGTCTACGTGTTGGTATTTCAACGCCTGAACGAAGAAGCCGTCACCAACCGCCTGGATCAGAGCCTCTGTACGAGTCTGGAGCTGTTGGAGCGAGCGTTGCGAAATGTTGTCCTGCGATTTACGCTCCAGAAACTCAGCCTGCAACTGGCTCATGGTCCTGGGCATTGTACCAGCTGGTTCAAGATGCTGGCGCGGTACAAGAGGCGGCTGTACTTGCGATGCCCTCATTGGAGAGTCGCAGCAGGATGCTGCTGACACGTCATCGGGCTGACTATAAGGAAGTGGGGACGACTGAATAAGTCCGTTAGCAGAGGAAAGCAGTTGTTGGCGTAAGCGAGCCAGATCCGGCGCGATAAGGTCTCGAAAACGGGCAGTCGGCTGATGGCTGTCAGTCCTCAAGAGAGCGGGTAATCTGCCCATCATTATCTTGATGCCATGTGCTGCAACCAGATTGCGTAACGTGGCTTCAGTTCGATCTTTGGTGAGCAGGGAGACTCGGATCTCTAGGGGGCAGCCTAACAGGCGGAGGGATTGGGGAAACGGAATGCGGGTGTAGTAGTTCCCGTTTCGGTTTTTCAGCAGGTAGCTCGGCATGATCGTGACACCTCATAGTGACACTGGCCTTTTCGCTCCTCCAGAAACGAAAAAACCCCATGAAATTCATGGGGTTGATTCACACTCAATTTGGCGGTGAGGGAGGGATTCGAACCCTCGATACGTTGCCGTATACACACTTTCCAGGCGTGCTCCTTCAGCCACTCGGACACCTCACCAAATTTTGGTCTGTTGTTTAACGTGCTCAGCCAGCACGATGTTCGCTACACTGTTGCGCTGGAACGGGGCGTAATGTACGGGATACGACGGCATGCGGTCAATGCAATTTTTCACTTTTTGCGTTCGTTTGCTCATTATCCGAACCAAGTGACTAAAAACATGCCGTTTTGTATCCCTTTCCATCAATTTCCAGTCGCTTCGTGCAAGTGCTCGCCTTTGAGCGCCTCTTCCAGCGAGCCGTAAAACTCCAACTGACCGGGCACCGGACGTACCTTGGCGCGCGCCAGGGTCTTGAGCGGCTGGAACTGCAACTCGGCCACCCGCAGTTGCACCCCCGCCTTGGCCATCTGCTTTTCAAACTGCAGGAAGGCGGAGAGCCCGCCGGCGTCCAGGATGGAGACCGCCTCCATCTGCAACACCAGCAGCTTGTGGCCCTTGACCTGGGCTACCAGCTCGCCGAACACCCGCTCGGCAGCGGCAAAGAACAGCGGGCCGTTGATCTTGTAGAGCAGCGCCTGCTCCGGCACCTCATGGGCATAGCGCTTGTGATCCGCCAGATCGTGCAGCTTGGTCATCTTGGCAATTTCGCGCATGAACAGCAGGGAGGCGAGGATCACCCCGAAGGTGATGGCGATGACCATGTCGAAGATGACGGTCAGCGACAGACAGACCAGCAGCACCAGCACGTCGGATTTGGGTGCACGCCGGATCAGCTCCACCACCTTGTGCGCCTCGCTCATGTTCCAGGCGACGATGAGCAGCAGGGCCGCCATGGCCGAGAGCGGCAGCCAGGAGAGCCAGGGCGCCAGCACCAGGATGGCCGCCAGCACCACCAGCGCATGCACGATGCCGGAGATGGGAGAAGTTGCCCCGGCCCGCACGTTGGCGGCGGAACGGGCAATGGCGGCGGTGGCGGTGATGCCGCCGAAGAAGGGAGCGACTATGTTGCCAAGCCCCTGCCCCACCAGCTCGGCGTTGGAGCTGTGCTTGCGACCCGTCATGCCGTCCAGCACCACGGCGCAGAGCAAGGATTCGATGGCCCCCAGCATCGCCATGGAAAAGGCGGCGGGTAACAGGCGCTCGATGGCGGCCAGGTTCCACTCCACTGGCGAGCCATCCGGCCCCGGCAGAGCCCAAGGCATCACCAGAGTCGGCGCGATGGGCGGGATCCCCATGCCCTGACTGCCGTCGGCCAGGGTATAGCTGAACTTGCTGCCGATGGTGGCGACGTCCACCCCGAACTGATGCAGGCCAAAGCCAAGGCCCACCCCTACCAGCACGGCGGGCAGGTGGCCTGGCACCGGCAGCCGCAGGCGCGGCCAGAGCAGCAGCACCGCCAGGGTCGCAATGCCGACCAGCGTATCCCCCCACTGCCAGCTGGGCAGGGCATGGGCCAGCGCCTCGACCTTGCCGATGTAGGTTTCCGGCATCTCGGGCACGTGCAGGCCGAAGAAGTCCTTGATCTGCAGGGTTGCAATCACGATGGCGATACCACCGGTGAAGCCCAGGGTCACCGAAGGCGGAATGTACTCGATAAGGCGTCCGAGCCGGGCCACCCCCATGGCCACCAGAAAGAAGCCCGAGATCAGGGTCGCCATCAACAGGCCGCCCACGCCAAACTGCTGGGCTACCGGATAGAGGATCACCACGAAGGCGGCAGTCGGCCCCGAGATGGAGAAGCGGGAGCCGCCGGTCACGGCGATGACGATGCCGGCGATGATGGCGGTATAGAGACCGTGCTGCGGCGGCACGCCACTGGCGATGGCCAGCGCCATGGCCAGCGGAATGGCGATGATGCCGACCGTGATGCCGGCGATCAGGTCGCGACCGAAGCGGGGAACGCTGTAGGGTTCGTCAATACAGGATTGGCGTAAAGCAATGGCCAGCTTCACGCTTTGCAAAGGTGCTTGGTTGTGCATGTATTCGTAATACCAGAAGAGGGAGATAAAGGCCGGATTGAACCGGCGCCCGATCATCATCAAGGGCCGGCAGAGCTGTCGACACGGCGATGGTATCCTGGCCAACCATACCCCAGCCGATGAAATATTTCGATGGGCGGGATCAATGAATGGCCGTTACCACGCAGAATTACCGTTTATTGTCAGCATATCGACCACTTTTCTCACCATTACGCAGCACACTCACTTCGCCTGCTAACCAATTTCTCCCGCCCTTATGCGTACCCCTGCCCCCTCCTTTTATATCTGTCATTGCTCGGCCCTAAGCCAGCTGCTTATCCCGGACTATGCCATCCCGGGCATCGGCACATCCTCATCCATCCCCTCTTCATGCCACTGAGCCGTCTCGACGAACCCGAGAGGCCAGCGCCAAGCTGCTGATTGTGCTGAAAATAGTCCGCAGCGGCCAAGTTTTGGGCAAACGGGCCAAAATCCCCTTTTTGCAGCGGATCGCGGGTTGACACCCGGCGGATGGGCCATTAATATCCGCACCGTCTCGACGAGACAGGCAATTCCTCCTTAGTTCAGTCGGTAGAACGGCGGACTGTTAATCCGTATGTCACTGGTTCAAGTCCAGTAGGAGGAGCCAATTCCCTCGTAGTTCAGTCGGTAGAACGGCGGACTGTTAATCCGTATGTCACAGGTTCAAGTCCTGTCGAGGGAGCCACATTCGAAAGCCCAGCCTTATGGCTGGGCTTTTTTCGTTTTCCCTTTCTCTGTCGCCATCAGCCCTCTGTACGCAAACAGGGATGCCCTCGATGGCGGATCCGCGCCATAATCAGCGCAACCTCACCCTCTTCAGGAGTTTTCATGCGCCGTTTCAACTTCATGCTCAATGGCAGCCGGTTGATGATGTTCCCCTTCTATGTCTGCATTCTGGTCTGCGTGGCCCTGCTGATGGTGAAATTCGCCATGCTGCTTTATGCCCTGTGCATCGACATCGTGGGCATTCACTACATGGACCTCATCACCGGCGTCCTCACCCTGGTGGACTTCGTGCTGGTGGCCCAGATGCTGATACTGGTATCCATCTGCGGCTATGTGCAGTTCATCCAGACCCAGGAACAACGTGAGGCGCTCGGCAACAACTGGCTCAGCAAGATCAACTTCGCCTCCCTCAAGCTCATCGTCATCAACTCCCTGGTCACCATTGCCGGGATTGAAGTGCTCAAGGCCTTCCTGGATGACGGGGTCGGCAACGAGGTGGAGATGAAGTGGTCGGTGATCGTGTTCCTCGCCTTCTCCACCGCTGCGCTCATCTACGCGGTGACCGAGCGGCTGGCCGACCACAAATAGCGCCGGTTTTCATTCAGCCTTTATTCATCAAGAGCGGAATTGATAACTCTTTTCATTACCTTTCCTGCATTGTAAACTTGCTCCCCCGGGCTGCACTGCCCGGGCGTTGGAGCACCTATGACAAGCCTTTCCCTCTCACCACGACACTGCTGGCAGTGGCTGGCCTATCACCATCAGGCCGCCGAGGGCTCCCTCTATCTGATGTTCTTCTCTGGCCTGCTGCTGTGGGAACCGCTGACCCCGCTCTGGTCGCTGGCACGCTGGAACTTGTTCCTGCACGTCGCCCTCTCGCTCACCCTGTTTCCCCTGCTGTTCGGCGCGTTCTGGCTCTCTCATCGCAGCCTGCTGCGCAAAAGCCGCAAGCCTTTCTTGCGCACCACCGGCCGCATCATCGAGGCCTTGCTGCTGGTCTGTCTGGCCAGCGGGTTGTTGCTGGTACTGCACGGCACCCCGGGCGATGGCATGGGCAACCTTGCCAGCTGGGCCCACTGGCTGAGCGCGCTCGCGTTGACTCCCCTGGTGCTGCGCCACGCCTGGCGCTGGACCATCCTGAAATGGCGCACCTGATCTTATGTTGAAGTTGTTGTTATCCCTGATGTTGACCGCCCTACTGCTGGGGACCGCCTCGGCCCAGGAGATGGGCGCCGCCATGATTGCCTATGACGAGGGGAACGCTCCGCGCCTGGTCACCGCCAACCAGAGCGCCGGCTCGGTCACCCTGCTTGAGCGCGATAGCGGCAAGCGACTCAAAGAAGTGCAGCTGGGGGGCGATCTGCGCCAGCTGGCCCGCGCCGATGACGGCACCCTGCTGGTGAGCGATTATCGCGGCGATCGCCTGCTGCTGCTGGATGATGATCTCACCCTGGACAAGGCGATCCCCACCGGCCATCGTCCCTACGGGGTCATCTTCGATCCCAAGCGGCGCTGGTTCTGGGTCACTCTGTTCGAGGCTGGCCGCCTGCAAGCCTATGACACGGCGGGCAAGCTGCAGCTGGATGTGGCCACTGCCGAGACCCCGCGTGGACTGGCCTTGACCGACGACGATCGCCTGCTGCTCACCCACGCCATGACCGGCCAGCTTGCCATCTATGATCTCGCCAAGCTTGAGAAGGACGCGAAGAGTGCTGTCCTGCCCAAGCCCAGACTCATCACCCTGGCCGAGACCCACAGCGACACCCCAAGCGACTCGCAGGGCTTGCCGCGCCTGCTGGACGGCATCACCCTCTCCCCCGATGGCAGCGAAGCCTGGCTGCCCCACGTGCTGTGGAGTTTCGACCACCCTTTCCAGTTTCAGAGCACCGTCTTCCCGGCCGTCTCCATCATCGATCTCGATGAAGAGAAAGAGCGGGTGGACGAGCGCAAGCAGCTCTTTTTGCAGATCAACCTGCCCAGCGTCGGCAACCGCAGCCAGATCGTCTCCAACCCGTTCGCGGCGCGCTTCGCCGCCGACGGCAAGCGGGTCTATCTGATCCTGGCGGGCTCGGAAGATCTGCTGGTGTTCGACCTGTCGCGCAGCGGCAAGCAGAACAGCAACCGTCACCGCCGCAAGAAGTTTCAGGGGGGCGCCAAGGCGACCCAGCTCCTTCGCCACCTGCCGGGCCAGAATCCGCGCGATCTGCTGATCGATGGCGACCACATCCTGGTGCACAACGTCATGGGGCAGGATCTCACCCGTCTCAACACCGGCGGCAGTGGCCCGTTTGCCCGAGTCACCGTCGATCTGCCCCACTTCGCCAAACTGGTAGAGACGGATCCGCGCCCCGAACCGCTCAAACGCGGCGAGCGGCTGTTCCATCTTGGTAACACACTCGGCAACAACGGCGCCAACAGCCGCTTCCCCATGGCGGGGGACAACTGGATGAGCTGCAACTCCTGCCATCTGGATGGGTTCAACTTCACCAACCGCTATCTGATGGCGGCCCACCGCCAGCAGAGCGGCGACAATGCCATCAACGGCCACGCCAACCTCGCCAACATGGTGGCAGGGGACTTTATCGGCGAATACCTGCGCATGACCCAGCAGACCCAGGGTGGCATGGGCCATGACACCCGCGATGGCGCCGAGCCGGTTGACCCCGCCAAGCCCCAACCCGAGGTGAAGGCGATGATGGAGGATCTGCACGCCTTCGTCACCGCCGATGGCAACCTCCCCTATCTTGCCAACTGGCTCAGGCTCGATGCCCCGCGCACGGATCCCGCCAAGGCGCCGACCACTCATCCCAGGGAGTGGCTCAACTCCGCCTCCTGCCAGAACTGCCACCAACAGGCGTTCCAGGACTGGAGCGAGAGCAACCACCGGCTGATGGGCAACTCCCACCCCTACTACAAGGTGGTGCAGGCGCTGGCCCGCGAAACCGAGGGGGAAGCCTTCGGCCAGTGGTGCCAGGGCTGCCACATGCCCCAGCAGGTGATGAACGGCCAGCAGGATCTGCCCAAGGGCTCCCACATGTTTGAGCGCGGCGGCGCCTCGCTGATCGCGGCCCACCAGAAAGGCGAGCCCGTGGTGGAAGAAGGCACCGGCTGTGTGCTCTGCCATCGCATCACCAAGGTAGAAGATGCGGGCGGCAACAGCGCCTTTACCGTGAATCTGAAAGACCGCGAGAGCTATGTGTTCGAGGATGCCGCCGGTGGCAGCCTCCAGCACTGGCTGGCAGAGCGGCAGATCAACGCACGCCCCGCCATGCACAAGGCCTCTTACCAGAAGGATTTCTACCGCGACGCCGCCCTGTGCAAGTCGTGCCACAACGAGTTTGCCCCCGGCACCGGCGCCAACATCGTCAACACCTGGGACGAGTGGGAGAACTCCAGCTTCGCCAAGGCGGAGGATCCCGCCAAGCGGCGCACCTGCATCGACTGCCACATGAACCCGGAGCCGGGCAACGGCGGCGCGCCGGTGGCCGGCCAGTCCACCGAAAACGGCACAGTGAAAGAACGGCTCTATCGCCACAACTTCACCGGCGCCCAGCACCAGCTGGTGGGGCTGAGGAGTGCAACGCTCGAGCAGGAGAGCCTGGCGCTGCTGCGCTCAAGCGCCACCCTCTCGGCCCGCATTGAAAACCAGAGTGGCCAACCCGCGCTGGTGGTGCGGGTTGCCAACACCGGCGCCGGCCACGCCCTGCCCACCGGGGTCGCCGATTTCCGTGAACTCTGGCTGGAGCTGACCGTCATCGACGCCAGCGGCAAGCTTGTGCTTGCCAGCGGCCAGCCGGTGGATGGCGCCGTCCCTGAGGATGCGCGGCTGTTTAGAAAAGTGTTCGGCGATGCCGAGGGCAAGCCGGTGGGGCTCAAGTTCTGGCGTTACGCCAAGCTATTGGAAGATACCCGCATCCCGGCCGATGGCTGGCGCGATGAAGCCTGGCCGCTGCCGGCGGATGCCAAGGGGCCCTTCAAGGCCGATATCAAACTCAATTTCCGCACCTACCCCAAGTGGGTCAATGATGCGGTGCGCGCCGCCGAGCCGAGCTTGCCGGAGCCACCCATAGTGCTACTCAATCGGCTGCAACTCACCCTGCGGCCTCTTCCCGTCACGCCCGCTACGGAGCCTCAAACCTGATGTTTGCAAGTTTTCTCATTACCCTGCGCGAGGGGCTGGAAGCCTTCCTGCTGGTCGGCATCTGTCTCTCCTACCTCGCCAAGCTGGGGGCGAGCCGCTACAACAAGTTCGTCTATCTGGGGGTGGGGCTGGGTCTGCTTGCCTCCCTCGTCGTCGCCTTCCTGTTCCAGGTGGTGGTGAGCCAGTTCGAGAGCGAGCGCTACAACCATTTGCTGATGGCGGGGATCCTGATTTTCGCCACCCTGGTGCTCACCTACATGGCGGTCTGGATGCAGAAGCAGGCCAAATCCCAGGTGGGAGCCATGACGGCGCGCATCGATGCCGCCATCGACGGCGGCAACCTGTTTGGTCTGGTGCTGCTCGCCTTCCTGGCGGTGATGCGCGAAGGCTTTGAAACCGTGCTGTTCTTCTCGGCCCTGGTCTACTCCGGGCAAGGGGTGGATCTGCACGAGGGGCTGATGGGGGCGCTGGGCGGCCTGCTGCTGTCGGTGGTGCTGGTGTGGGGGCTGCTGCGTTCCACCCGCAAGGTGGCGCTGGCGCCCTTCTTCCGCTGGACCGGCCTGCTCATCATCATCATCGCCGCCGGGCTGCTGTCGTCCGCCGTCAACATGTTGCAGGCGGCCGGGCTCATCACCTTCTGGACGACGCCTGTCTTCAACATCAGTCACATTCTCGACGATCAGGGGGTATTTGGTACCTTCCTGCGCGCCCTGTTTGGCTACAATGCCTCACCAGCCGGCCTGCAGTTGCTGACCTGGGCCAGCTACCTGGTGATCTTCGTCACCGTCTGGCATCGCAACTATCGTCCCCAGCCCCAGCGCTGATCGCCCAGCGCGGCGCGGCAGCGGATGACAAGGCGGCTCAGCGGGGCCGCCTTTTCAACGTCTTCTCTTTTGGTCAGCTTTTCGGATAACAGAGTCATGAGCGACAACAACACACAACACATTGCGGTACTGGGCGCCGGCCCTGCCGGTCTGATGGCCGCCTGGCGCCTGCGCCAGGCCGGTTTTGCGGTCACCCTGTTCGAGCAGGAGGCGGTGGTGGGCGGCATGTGCGCCACCCAGACCTTCAAGGGGCGCGACGGCGAGTATCGCTTCGACTACGGCGGCCACCGCTTCATCACCAAGAACCCCGAGCTGCTCGCCTTTATCGACGAACTTATGGGGGACGATCTGCTCCACGCCGAGCGCAAGAGCGTGATCCGCTTTGGCGGGCGCACTTATGACTACCCCTTGAACCTGCCCAACCTGCTCAAGACGGCGCCGCTCACCCTGATGGCCGGGGCAGTGAAAGATCTGCTGCTGTTGCCCTTTGCCAAGAAGCCCACCGATTTTGCCAAGGCGAGCTTTGCCGAGTGGATCCAGAGTCACTTCGGCCGCACCCTCTATCGCCAGTTCTTCGAGGGCTATACCGGTAAGCTGTGGGGCATCAACCCGGACCAGCTCTCCGCCGACTGGGCCGGTCAGCGCATCAGCCTGATCGATCTCAAAGACGTGGCGCGCCGCCTGCTGCCAAGACGCAACGGCAGCATGTCGGTGCGCACCTATGCCCGCAAATACCGCTACCCCAAATACGGCTTCGGCCAGATCTTCACTACCTTGGGCGAGCGGTTGGTTGCCGAAGGGGTTGAGCTCAAAACCGGCGCCACCATCACCCGCCTCGAGCAGGCTGATGGCCGCATCGAACGGGTTTATTGGAAACAAGATAACGTTGAGCTGAGCGAGCGCTTTGATCAGGTGATCTCCACCCTGCCGCTGCCGCTCACCTGCCAGCATCTGGGCTTGCCGTGCGATCTGCACTACCGGTCCCTACGCTTCGTCAATATGCCCCTCAAACAGGAGAACCTGTCGGACAATACCTGGCAGTACCTCTCCGACCCCCATATTCTGGCCACCCGCCTGCAGGAGCCGCGCCGCCGCAGCCCCTTTATGGCGCCAATGGGGCAAACATCCGTGATGCTGGAGATCCCCTGCAACCCGGGAGATGCCACCTGGCAGGCGCCGCTCGCTGATCTGCGCGGCCGGGTCACCGCCGATCTGGCGAGCCTCGGTGTCGATACCCAGAAGCTTGGCGATGAGACCTTCGAGGCCCGCAGCGAGTACGCCTATCCGCTGATGGATCTGGGCTATCAGGCCCGTCGCAACGACGCCATCAAGGCGCTGATGCCGATCAATAACCTCATCATGACCGGCCGTCAGGGGACATTCCGCTACATCTTCACCGACACCGCCATGGAGATGGGGATGATGGCCGCCGACATGGTGATCGACGGGGTGGACAGACGTCACGCCATCTTCAATCATCGCAACGAAAACACCGTGATCGAAACCCAGAGCGTGGCCTGATGGCCCCTGAATGTGGTGATCGACGGGGTGGACAGACGTCACGCCATCTTCAATCATCGCAACGAAAATACCGTGATTGAAACCCAGAGCGTGGCCTGACCGCGCCATTGGCATAAGTAAGGAGAACAGGATGACCATCCGCCCGGGTTTACTCGCCCTCACCCTGCTGCTGACCCTGAGCGGGCAGGCGCAGGCTTACTCCTACGCCGCCGCCGGCAAGGAGCCGCTGATCGATGCCCGCGAGACACTGCTGGGCGCCGCCACTGACGGCAAGGATGCCAGCGCCACCTTGAGCGAGATTGCCGAGGAGCTGACCTACCTGGAACAGCACCACAAGGTCGAGCTGCAAGCACCGCTCGCGGCCGCCATCAAGGCCAAAGACGCCGCGGCTACCGCCGCCCTGCTCAACCGGGCCTACAAGGCGGAGATCGAGCGCCGTCTCGAGGGGGCCAGCCAGAACCTTGGCGACTACCAGACCGCCAAGGTGCTGGTGGTCAAGAGCAAGCGCTTCCTCGATTTGATCCTCCCCTCCCTGAGCGAAGGGGATCGCAAGGCCGCCGAGCAGGCGCTGGCCAAGGTGCTGGATGCCATCGGCAATCCGGGGGTGTTCGGGGTGGGTGCCAAGCCCGCCGATGCCGCCGCCTTCACCGAGGCCGAGAAAGCGCTGATGGCCGTGCTGGCGCCGCTTTGATAGCCACCAGCCAATCATTGCGCCACCTCGCGGTGACAAACGGTGGGTTTCGCTGCGCGCTACCCACCCTACGCGCGGCCGGCCGATAGATGCACCGGGACGCCGGTTTGCCCCCTTCTTCCCTTACGGGAGAAGGGCTGGGGATGAGGGGGAAGGCAACGTATCGGCGTTGGGCTTCCACCAGCTCAATCACCATGTGGCTGCTTGCCCTGCTGCAATTGGCCTGGCTTGGCTGGCTGCTGACCTTCCCGGTAGCGCTCGATTCCGACGATGCCCTCAACTTTGCCCACGGGGTGGTGCGCTTCAGCGTGCTGGAGTTCTCCCCCCATTTTCCGGGCTACCCCGCCTTTATCTGGCTGGCGCGGCTGATCAATCTGGCGGTGGACGATCCCGCCCGTGCCGTGCAGTGGGCCAGCCTCTTGGGTAGCAGTTTGCTGGCGCCGCTTGCCGCCTCCCTCGCGGTCAGATTGTGGCAACGGCCAAGCCTGCTGGCGCCGGTCTGGCTGCTGGTGCTGGCCCTGCCGCTCACCCCGACCCTGGCGCTCTCCGGCCTCTCGGACGGGCCGGCGCTGGCCGCCTGGCTGGGCACGCTCCTGGCCTTGCAGCACCGCAAGATAGCGCTGACGGGTCTGCTGCTGGGCCTTATGCTGGCGCTGCGTCCCTCCTACTTCGTGCTGGCCCTGCTGCCCCTTTGGCTGGGGATGGCGCAAAAGGGAACGCACGTCAGGTTTGTGCTCCCCATCGCACTGGTGGGGCTAGCCTGCCTGCTGTTTGTCTGGCAGGCCGATGGCTGGGCCTATTTCAGCGAGGGGCGCCGCTTTACCGACGGTCACTTTACCCTGTGGGGCAACACGGCGGCGGCCCACGGCGATCGGCTGCTGAGCTGGGCCCGTACCTTCCACGAGCAGCTGACCCCGCTCTGGCCCCTATTGATGGGAGCCTTGCTGGTACTGCCACTCTGGCAACGGTCAAAGGATCACAATCCAGCCCCCTCCGTGCTCTGGACCCTCTACTGGCTCGTCCTGCTGCTGTGGACCCTGTTTGGCCAGAACCCGGACAATCCCCGCCATCTGGCCCCCATCACCCTGCTCGGCCTGGTGCTGCTGGCAGGCTGGCTGCCGCGCCGGGGCGAGCTGCCAGCCATGCTGGGAGCCCTGTTGCTGCTGCTCAGCACCCTCACCCCGCCGGCGGCGCCAGCCATGACCCGGGCCGCCAGGCTGGCCGAGCAGGCGTGCCCGGCGCTGGTGACCCAGTGGGGGGTGAGGCTGCTGCGCGAAACCACGGCCCTGCCCGTCACCGACGGCTGGTATCAGGGGGATGCCCACCTTGCATTGGCGCAAGGGGCCTGCCGGCTTAGCCGGCGTCCCCTCGGCCCGGAGGATCTGCCCGCCGGTGGCCAACGGGTCTGGTTTGCCCCCCGCTTTCACGCCGAGCCCGGCCTTTGGCTCGGCATACAGGATCACCCCCGTCACCAAAACTGGTAGACTGGATGTTTGTCACTCCCTGACTTCGCACTCATCAAGACTGGATAGCCTATGCCCCACGCCCCCCTCTCCCCCCGTTTCCTGTTCATCCTGCTCGGCGCGCTGGCGGGCCTGACGCCGCTCGCGGTCGACATGTACCTGCCCGCCATTCCGGCCATCGCCCGGGATCTGGCCACCAGCATCGACGGCGCCCAGCTCACCATCAGCGCCTTTCTGGGCGGCTTTGCCATCGGCCAGCTGTTCTACGGCCCGCTCGCCGACAGCTATGGCCGCAAGCCGGTGATCCTGGCTGGGCTGGTGATGTTTGCCATCGCCTCGGTGGGCTGCGCCATGGCGGACTCCCTGCCCGAGCTGCTGGCCTATCGGATGCTGCAGGCAGCTGGCGGGGCGGCCGGCTCTGTGGTGGTCAATGCGCTGCTGCGCGACCTGTTCGAGAAGGAGGCCTTCTCCCGCGCCATGTCGTTCGTGATCCTGGTGATGACGCTCGCCCCTCTTGTCGCGCCGGTAGTGGGCGGCTACATCAGCGCCCACAGCGACTGGCGGGTGATCTTCTGGCTGCTGGTGGGAATAAGCCTGCTCATCTGCCTGATGATGCAGTGGAAAATTCAGGAGACCCTGAAACCCGAGCACAAGCAGCCCCTCAACCTCGGCCAGATCCTGAAGAACTACTGGGGCGTGCTCTCCCATCGCGGTGCCATGGGCTACGTGCTGTGCGGCTCGCTCTCAAGCTCCGGCATGTTCGCCTTCCTGAGCGCCTCCCCCTACGTCTACATCGAGTACTTCAAAGTACCGACCGAGCACTATGGCTGGCTGTTTGGCCTCAACATCCTGCTGATGATGGTGGTCACCTTCGTCAACAGCCGGCTGGTGAAGGGGGTGGGCGCCGAGCGTATGCTGCAATACGGCCTGCTGGTGCTGCCCTGTGCCGGCGCCCTGCTCATCTACAACGCCTGGAGCCAGACCGGTGGCCTGTGGGGCATCGTCATTCCGGTGGTGCTGTTTGTCGGCCACATCAGCCTGGTGGGGGCCAACGCCATGACCGGCCTGATGGGCCACTTCCCGCAATCGGCAGGCACAGCCTCGGCGCTGGCTGGCACCTTGCGCTTTGGCATCGGCGCCGTGGTGGGGATCCTGGTCAACCTCAATCCCCCCGAATCGCCGCTGCCGATGGCCATCGCCATCGCCGGCTGCGGGTTCGGCTCGACCCTGAGCTACTGGCTGCTGACCGGCAAGAAATAAGCCCAGGCCCCAGCAAACAACAAGGCCGCCCACCTGCATCGCAGGGGGCGGCCTTGTGTTATCTGCACGTTGTCAACGCATCCTCTGCCCCGAAGGGTGAAGGCTCAGCCTACTTCTTGCCAAACCCCGAGCGTTTGAGGGTATAGCCGGCGCTGTTTTGCCAGGCGTCCAGCCCGCTGCGGTTGTTGCCCGCCACCAGGCTGGCGGCCAGGCTCGGGCTGTTGAACAGCTGATCGGCAGTGAAGACAAAGCCACCTTCGCTGCGCGGGGCCAGGATCCCCTTGCCCAGCAGCTCCTGGCGCAGTTCGATCACCGCCTCGCGTAAGGAAGCCGCATCCTCGCCGTTGGCGGTGGAGCCCGCCAGCACCATGAAGCCGGGGTTCTGCCGCTTGCCCACCGGATAACCGTGGGCCTCGGCCCCCTTGCCGTTGAAGTGGTAGAGCTCGCGCTCGCCCGGCTTGTTGTCGGAGAGCGCCTTTTGCAGGGTCATCAGCTCGTTGTAAATCTCGATGGGGACCACGGCAGCCTGCTTGTTGCCCTTGCTGTCGATGATAAAACTGACTTGCTTGTGTAACATCCTTGCGCATCCTGTGACCCATGGAGGCCCCTATTCTAACCACCACAGGCGAGCGGGATCCAGCCAGGATCCTCACCTCTTTTGCAGCCTTGATCACTAACTGGCACTCTCACGCAAAGGCAAAGCCGCGTGATCATTAGGCAGGGGAGCAACGTACATGGCATGATGAAAGCCATTGACCATCAACCGGTTATCCCATGCTGACCCTGCGCAATCTCGGCAAGAGCTTCGATAACGGCAGCGAACGGCTGCCGCTGTTTCACCACCTTGATCTGACCCTGGCGGCCGGCGAGATCACCCTGCTGCTGGGGCAGAGCGGCTGCGGCAAGTCGACCCTGCTCAACCTCATCGCCGGCCTCCTCCCCCCGGATGAGGGGGAGATCTGGCTGGGGGAGACCCGCCTTGACAACCAGTCGGCGGACGAGCGGGCCCGCCTGCGCGGCCGCCATTTCGGCATCGTCTATCAGGACTTCAACCTGCTGCCTACCCTGACCGTGGCCGAAAACCTCGCCCTGCCCCTTGCCATCAACCAGCTTGCCCGCGATGAGACACGCATTGACAGCCTGCTGGAGCGCCTCGATCTGGCCCACAAGCGCCACGCCTGGCCGGAGCAGCTCTCCGGCGGCCAGCGCCAGCGGGTGGCGCTGGCCCGCGCCCTCATTCACCAGCCCCAGTGGCTGCTCGCCGACGAGCCCACCGGCAGTCTCGATGAACACAACGCCGAGCAGGTGATGGCGCTGATGATGACGGCGGTGCGGGGCACCGGCGCCGGCCTCTTGCTGGTGAGCCACAACCCCGCCTATGGCGCCCTGGCGGATCGGGTGCTGCGCCTTGAAGGGGGCCAGCTGGTCGAGCTCAAGGGGCGCCGCCATGACTGACGCCCGCCACGGAGGGCAGTGATGCTGCCGCTGCCGCTCAAGGCGCTGCTGCGCCTCTATCGCGCCCACCCCTGGCTGCTGCTGATGAGCCTGGTCGGGCTCACCCTCGGGGTCTCCCTGGTGGTGGCCATCGAGCTCTTGAACCACAGCGCCCGCACCAACTTCGTCGCCGCCCGCAGCCAGCTGGCGGGGGAAGCGAACTACCGGCTGGCGCCGGACGGCGGGCTGGACGAGCAGCTCTATGTGACGCTGGTGCGCAGCCAGCCTAACCTCGACGCCATGCCCCAGCTGCACGGCTGGCTGCAAGATGAGCAGGGGCGCAGTTTTCAGCTGCTGGGGATGGATCTGTTCAACCCCGGCCCCTTGCGCCGGCTGTTTGGCGCCGCGCCGGACAAAGAGCCCACCTTCTCCCTCACCCGCGCCGACAGCGTCTGGCTGGCCGCCCCCGAAGCGAGCCGCCTTGGCTGGCAAACAGGCCAGAGCCGGCACTTCGTGCTGGGTGGCGGTGAAGGGGCGCCGCCCCGCCCGCTGACCCTCACCCTGGCCGGCACCTTCGAACCCGGCGCCGTGCCCATGGAGCGGCTGCTGGTGACCGACATCGGCCTCGCCCAGCCGCTGCTGGGCAAGGCGGGCCGGCTCGATCGCATCGTCTTCAAGCTCAGCGAGCAAGAGGCCACGGCCTTGCAACGCGCCCTGCAGGCTGCGCAGGGAACCGGGCTCGCCGCCCAGCCCTTGTGGCTTGAGCCCATCAGCCCGGCGCTCGATGCCAGCCAGCTCGGCGATGCGCTGGCGCTGAACCTCACGGCACTCTCCCTGCTCGCCATGGCGGTGGGATTGTTTTTGGTGTTCAACGCCCAGCGCTTCGTGCAGAGCGTGCGCCGCCCCCAGCTGGCCCAGCTCATCATCCTCGGCATGCCGCCGCGCCGACTGCTGCGCTGGCTGACCCTGGAGATCCTGATCCTCGCCAGCATCGGCACCCTGCTCGGGCTGCTGCTGGGCAGCCTGTTGGCCCTCGCCCTGATGGGGCAGCTCACCCAGGCGCTGGCCGATCTCTATGGCCCCAACCCCATCGACCTGTTGCGCCTCTCCCCCGCGAGCCTTGGCAAGGCGCTGGTGATCGGCCTGCTGGGCACGCTCGCCGCCAACCTGCCCGGCTGGTGGCAACTGCTGCGCCAATCCCCCCTTGAGCTGCGAGAGGGCAACAGCCGCCCGCCGGCTCATCCCTGGCAACGTCGGGGGCTCGCCATCGCCATCTTGCTGCTCTGCGCCTTGTGCCTGTGGCGGCCAGAAACCGGGCTGGGCGGCGCCCTCTTCGTGGCAGGTGGCTGGCTGCTGGCCATGGCGCTCGCCCTGCCCGATGTGCTGCGCGCCGTGCTGGGCCGGCTGCGCCGACGCGAGCGTGGCTCCCTCAGCGCCCGGCTCGGGGTGGCCGAAACCCTCTATCACCTGGATCGCACCGCCATCGCGGTGATGGCGCTGCAACTGGCCATCGCCGCGGCCATCGGCATCGGGGTCATGGTGTCGAGCTTTCGCTCGAGCGTGGAGATCTGGCTCGGCCAGCGCCTGGCCGCCGATCTCTATGTCACCGCTCCCAAGGGGGTGGCCGGCAACAAGGGCGCCCTGAGCGAGCAGACCCTCAACACCATCCTCGCCGCGCCGGACGTGCGCGCCGCCTCGCGCCGCTCGGTGCATCCGGCCCGCTGGCAGGGGCAGCCCATCGAGTGGGCGCAGATGGACTTTATTCCCGAGCTCAAAGCTGCCTATCCGCTGCTGACCGGATGCTGGCCCGCCACCCCCGCCGAGGTGCTGGCGAGCGAACCGCTGACGGTGCGCCTCGGGGTCAAGGTGGGCCAGCGCCTCGAGGTGAGCGGCGAGCAGGGGCCACGCACCTTCACCGTCACTGGCGTCTATCAGGATTACGGCAGCGACAAGGGGCAGATACTGCACGCCTTCGAAGGAGGCAAGGTGCAATCCCTGGCCCTCTTCAGCCCGCACGTTGATCGCCTCGCCGATCGCCTGCGGGCCCAGTTTGGCGAGCGGGTGAACCTGTTGCCCGCCCCCGCCATCCACGCCGCCGCCCTCAGGGTGTTCGACCAGACCTTCGTGGTGACCGAGCTATTGAAGTTGCTGATCCTGGGGATCGCCTTCGTCGGCATTGGCTCGGCCTTCATGGTGCTGGGGCTGGCCCGGCGCGGCGAGTTGCAGACCTTGCAAAGCCTTGGCTTGAGCCCACGCCACTGTCGCAGGTTGCTGGTGTGGCAAGGGGCGGGTCTCGGGCTGCTCACCGCGCTGTTGGCCCTGCCGGTGGGCTATGGTCTTGCCTGGGTGCTGATTGAGGTGGTCAACCCCCGCGCCTTCGGCTGGCGGCTGGCCTTCGAGGCCGCCCCCCTACACGCCGTCACGGCGATCCTGCTCGCCCCCGTCTGTGGCGCGCTCGCCTCCTGGTACGCCGCAAGGAGAGTGGTATGAAAACATTCAACATCTGGTCGCTGGCGCTGATCTGCACCCTGTATGGCGCCGGGATCAGTGCCAACGATCTGGGCGCCATCCTTGGCGGCGGCAACGATCACTTCAAAAAGGCCCTGCCGGGTCAGTCCATCCACCTGCCCGCGGATCACGGTGCCCACCCCGACTACCGCTCCGAGTGGTGGTATCTCACCGGCAACCTGAAAGACCAGCAGGGGCGCGACTACGGCATGCAGTGGACCCTGTTTCGTCAAGGCATCGAGCAGGAGATAACATCCGACAACCCCTGGCTCACTCCCCAGCTCTGGCTGGCCCAGTTCGCCATCACCGATGTGAGCAAAGGCAGCCACCAGCAGGACGAGCGCACCAGCCGCCAGGGGCCAGGGCTCGCCGGAGCCAGCAGCGGTGAGTATTGGCTGAAAGAGTGGGTGCTGGCCTCTCAAGGAAAATCACTCTTTCCCGCCACCCTCAAGGTGCAGAGCAAGGCGGGGGATCTTGATTTGAAAGTAAGCGCCGCCAAGCCAGTGGTGCAGCAAGGCAAAGCGGGTTACAGCGAGAAGAGCCCGGGCAACGCCTCCTTCTACTACTCCTACCCGCGCCTGACCATCAGCGGTACGCTGACCCTGGATGGCGAGACCCGCAACGTCAGCGGTGAGGGCTGGTTTGATCACGAGTGGAGCAGCTCGGTATTGGCCGAGTGGCAATCGGGCTGGGACTGGTTTTCGCTGCAATTTGCAGATGGCCGCGAGCTGATGCTGTTTCGCCTGCGCACCAAGGCAGGACGCACTGAGCCAGAAAACCGCTACGGCATCCTGATTGAGCGGGACGGCAGCAGCCGGGTGCTGAATCCTGCGCAGATCCGCCTCACCCCCGGCAAGACCTGGCGCGGCCCCAAGGGGCAACCCTACCCCATCGACTGGCAGCTTAAGGTCGCCGATTTGACTCTCGTTATTAAAGCCCGCCAACCCAATCAGGCCATGACGGGGCGCTTTGACTACTGGGAGGGGGCGGTATCCGTCTCGGGAGATGCCAAGGGCGTTGGCTATCTGGAGATGACCGGCTACTGAGCCTTGCCCCCTGCTTGTCTCTGATGACAGCCCCCCGCCATCAAAAACCCCGGCCAAGCCGGGGTAACAACACAGTGCTGTGACGGAATATAAAGACGGGATCAGGGCTGCTTGTCGCCCACCATCATCAGACCGTGCGGTTCGGGGAAGCCCACCACCAGGGTCGTCTTGCGGGTTTCCGGCATCTCGAACGCGGCGACGTAGGCCGTTGCCCCCTCTTTGGCCTTGGCCAGGCCCAGCATCCACTTGTTCTCAAGCGGGCTGAGATCGCTTGACGCCTTGAAGCTGCACTTGCCAAACCCGCTCAGGATGAGCTTGCTGAGCCCCTTGCCAGACTCTGCATTGCCCTTGCCGGTCAGGGTACAGCCCGCCTTGGGAAATTCGATCTCCAGGGTCAGGGAGCCGCCATTGTTGGTGCTGCGGATCAGCCCCACCATGGCATCGCCAAAGCCGGCGTCCTCTGCCACCCGCCAGCTGTCGCTGTTGATCGTCCGGGTAGCGAGCTTGTTCACGGCAAGGTGGCCGCTCCAGTCGCGATAGAGGGCGGTGCTCTGATCCGGATCCCGGAACTGGGTGCCGGTACGGCTGAAGTCAAAGGTCCAGCGCTTGACCTCCTTGCCAGCCAGATCGGTTACCCCTTTGTCTTGAAAGCTGATGAGGTTGTGGTCGTTGCTCTGGGCATTGAGCCGCTTGCCCCGCACCGAGGTGCGCTCCAGCAGTACCGGATAGATACCATCCTTGTTCTCTTTCTGGGCCGCCTGTCCCATCCATTGCGAAGAGGTAATCGACTTGCCGTCGTTCTCGACCCAGACGCCCCAGCGCTGCTCGCCATCCCCCTTGGGATAGACCAGCGTCAATCCCTCCACTCCCTTGATCATCTTGAGCGGCCCCTGATCGCCATCGCGGCTGAGCAGGTTCGCCTCATAGACGCCGGCATCGGGCAACGGCAGCGGCGCGCGCTTGGCGATGCTGTTGGCCGCCTTCTCGCTGTCACAGGCGGACAGGGCGGCGGTGCAGGCGATGGCCAGCATGGCTTTGTGGTGCATTCTCATGACTCTTGTTCCTTGCAATTGCTTTGTTATGTGAGGTGCATTCAATCGCCGCTGAATTTACTGGAGGAAGGGTTCGCCGGTCGACGCAAGATCTGTAACCAGCTGTTACAAGGCATTGATGAGCAAGAGATAACACATGACTTGGTTGACCGGGCGGTGCAGCAGCAAAGAAGAAAGCCATCTCCCCTCCCCCCGTTTCTCTCGACCTTTCCGTGTAAAAATCTGACCGCCATCAAGATTTCATTCAAATCCCACGGATCGGCTGTGTTTTTACTCAACAGGAGCGGTCAGCGTTTGATAGGCTACTCATCCGGCCCTCAGAGCCCCAAAGGCAGCCAGGGAGTGGTTATGGCTCATTTCTTTTTAATTCTGCTTGAAGGCAGCACAACGGAAGCTGAAATCCGTGCGGTAGCCATGTAGCTTGGCGGGTATTTTTTCAAGAATTAAAGTTGAAATACCTAATATCATCAGGGTTTTATAAAAAACAATCAAAGCAATTAAATTCTCATCAAACAATGAATTTTCAACTTAACTCATCAGGATTACTATTGAAAATACCAAAAATACTCATAATCACAAGTAGTTATGATAAAACTTGTGATTACTTGATAAATAAGTACAAAGATATTAATTTCTTTAGACTTAATTTAGATAATTTTTCTAACTATAGAGTCACATATACTTCAAGTAGATTTACAATCAGCAATTCCAATAACCTTATCGATACTGACTCGTGCCTTTCCATATATTTTAGAAAACCATCAATGGAGAATTTAGACGGAGTTTTTGAAAAAAATATCATTCTTACGTTCATAAAGAAACCTATTCTCTCATAGAGGGTATCGTTGAAAGCTTTGATGGCATAACTCTTACAAAGCCATCGATTATGCGCAAAGCGAACAATAAGGTATTTCAAGCATCCTTAATTGAAAAAACTGGATTTATCACACCAGAACTATCTATAACCAACTCGGATTCTATTCTTGAATATTTTTCACAACGCAATGGAATTATCAAACCAGTTGCTATCGGAGAAATCACAACAAACTCTACCAAAGAATTTGTTCAAACAAACAAGATTAATCCCTCATTTAACACAGATTCATTTCATTACTCGCCTGTATATCTACAAGATTATCTTGAAAAGGATTATGAAGTACGAATAACAATAATAGGTGAAAATATTTTCCCTGTAAAAATCCTATCAAAAAACAACATCGACTGGCGTAAGCCAAATAATACTGTTTCATATAGAGCGTGCTCAATCCCTAAAGAAATAAGATGTAAGTGCCTTCACTTTATGGACTTGTGCAATATGAAATTTGGTTGCTTTGACTTTATAATAAAAGATGATACTTGGTATTTCTTAGAAATGAATGCTAATGGTCAGTGGTTATGGTTAGAGTACGAAACAGGCCTAAGCATATCAGCGTCTATAATATCCCACCTAATGACTAACAGTAAGAGCGTGAGGTTTAACTTAAACAATGAAATTTCTAGCCTGTAATAAATTTATTTTTTACATTTGTCGAGGGTTAAACTTACTCCCGATATTTCATATTTCTAATGATAAAGAGTTTGATTCTGTCAGCACTCTCACTGATTTACGTATATCGCTCATTGCACTCCCCCTAGGAGATAAATATCTATACCTTGTTTCATATTGTATTTCCAGTGGATTCAAATTTGTTTTCAACATCAAACTGTCAAACATACAACCCCCTCAAAACCAGTCAGAACTAACTGAAAAAGAGGAAAATTTCCTAACACTAAAAGATGATGATAAAGAATCTCAAAGCCAGCTAAGAATTGAATTATTAAAACATAAATATGCTGAATGCCAGGGCAGCATTAACACTTAAAATAACAAGGTAAATAGTTACATCGCCATTGCCCTAGTGTATGCCGGTTTATTCACATTTTTACTGCAATTATGTCTCCGTTATCAAAATTCATTATTTGGCTGGTTAACATGGAGTTTATTCCTCATCTCAGGAATTAGTCTTACCAATGTTCTGATTTTATTGCACCGATACCTTCAAGTTAAACAGACCTTAAAAAGTAAATTTTCTGAATTCAAAGAAAACCCTAGCTGGAAGTCATTAGCAAAAAGTATTTACATTGACTGGATAACAGCTAAAGATGAGCAAATTGAAGCCGCTAGCATTGTTAAAAATATAGAAAAATATTTTATTAGAAGCATAACTGGCGCATTATTACTTTTATTTTCAATCTTTTTATCTCACACCTACAATATCACTTCACCCTTAATTAAGGGAGATGACAGTTACTTTATTATACTCGGTCAGAATGGTGATTTCTCACCGCAGGAACTATTAAATCTATCGAATGCCATATCATCAGAAAACAACGTAACATTTATTCTTTCAAAATCAAATACCCGTGGTCAAAAGGCAATTAAATCTGTTATTGGCTTACTTAATATTTCAAAAAAACATTCTATTATCACCGTAAGTGATGACCTTTTTAATAAAAAAGCCGTTGTAGCAAAAATTCAGGAGTAGAAATGAAACCTTATATTATGAGTTATAGCGAAAAAATTGATCTGCGTTCATCCACATCAGATTATAATGTAGATACTACAATCCAAACCTTCACTGTAGAAAATCAAGACCAAGATAATATGTATCTTGACTGGACAGTTCAAACCAATACAACTGAATCCACTGATAATGACAACACGCAGTACGTGGACCAAACTGAAATAACAAAGACACTTGAAGCAACAGATAGAGATGAACTTCACTTAGACTCAACTATTGAGACTCGAGTTATAGAACCATCAGACCAGGATGTAATATATTTAGACTATACCACATTAACAGAAACTATAGAGAATACAGACCCTGACGAGATACTTATTTTTAATTAATAAATAATGATGTCAGGGAAACCTGTTTTTGTGCACATCTTCTGATTCCCTTCTGGCACGGCAAATTATCAGAGAACGTGGGTCCTCCGGCAAGACTATAACAATGGTATTTCACTGTTGGTTTTGATGGTTCTCAATATCCTGCACAAGACCAAACCGCCACCAACGGCAGGATATTTATCCTGCCGTTTTTATTTTTCTATCTCGCCGCCTGATCGACCAGATAGAGGATGCTGTGATAGGGAATGCCGGCGTGCTGGCTAAGCCCCATTTCGCAGGTGCGGCTGTTGCTGAAACCCTGACGACAGTCGTTGGGAACCTGGGCGGGCAGGCTGGCAAGCGCGGCGGCGTTGAGCTCCGGGGTCATCAACCCCTTGTCACCGGCAAAGCCGCAGCACTGGATATGCTCGGGAACTATCACCTCGCGGGCGCAGGCTCGGGCCACCGCCAACATCTTATCCCCCAGCCCCATACGCCGGCTGCTGCAGGTGATATGGAGCATGACGGTCTCATCGATGGGGGTCAGCTCAAGGTGGAGCAGCAGGTGTTCCAGCACAAAGGTAGCGGGCTCGAACACCCGAAGGCCCTTGCCGAGCGCCCCCGACAGCAGTCGCTGCACGCAGGGGCTAGTGTCGAGCAGCACGGGCCAGCGCCCCTGCTCGCTTGCCTGCCACAATACCTCAGCCAGCTCAGTACGCTTGGCGGCAGCCACCTCGACCATCCCCTTGCTGTCATAGGGCATGCCGCAGCAGAGCCCCTCAATTCTCACCGGCACTATCACCCGGCAGCCCGCCTTCTTGAGCAGAGATAACACCACGTCCGGCAGTGACGGGGCATCCTCCTGCTGGCCGAATACCCTGCTGGCGCACGACGGCAGATAAACCACAGCGCGCTCGCTGGATCCGCCATGGCTTCCCTCCCCTGGCGACCACTGGTAGCGGCTCGGCCCCGGCAGGGTCGGCAGCCAGGCGGGCGTGCGCTGGCCGCTCAGATGGCGAACCCCGTTCACCAATCCGGCCAGCGCTTTTTCTCCCAGCAGCTTGCCGGCAATCCTTTTGAGGCCGAGGGCCCCACGTGCCGTGCGGGTGACGCCGGCGAAGTGATCGGCACTCCAGCGGGCAATGGGCACGAAGCGCCGGTACTTGTCAGTGCGCAGCTTCTTGATGAGCGCTCCGGTGTTGATGCCGACCGGGCAGCGATCGGCGCAGAGCCCGGTCGCGGCGCAGGTGTCGATGCCCTGATAGTCAAACAGCCGGGCCAGCTCGCGGGAGGGCTCATCGGCACGATTGCGGCGGGCCAGTTCGCGATAGAGCACGATGCGCTGGCGCGGCGAGAGCGACAGGGTGCGCGAGGGGCAGACCGCCTCGCAAAAGCCGCACTCGATGCACGGATCGACGATGGCATCGCTCGCCGGCATGGGCTTGAGATGGGCCAGGTGGGCGTTGGGGTCGTCGTTGATGATGACGCCGGGATTGAGCAGGCCATCGGGGTCCAGCAGCGCCTTGATGCGGCGCATCAGCGCCATCCCCTCCGGCCCCCATTCGAGCTCCACATAGGGGGCCATGTTGCGGCCGGTGCCGTGCTCGGCCTTGAGGGACCCGCCAAAGCGCACGGCGACGAGTTCGGCCACCGCATCCATAAAGGCGCCGTAGCGGGCCACCTGGGCCGGATCGTCGAACCCCTGGGTAAAGACGAAGTGCAGGTTCCCCTCCAACGCGTGGCCAAAGATGATGGCTTCACCGTATTCGAAGCGATCGAACAGGGCTTGCAGCCCCGCCACTCCTTCCGCCAGGCGCTCGATGGGAAAGGCGACATCCTCGATGATGACGGTGGTGCCAGTGGTGCGCACCGCCCCCACCGCCGGGAAGAGCCCCTTGCGAATGGCCCAGAGGCCGGCGCTGTCGCTCGTAAAAGGCACAGAGGCGACCTGGGCGAACTCGGCGGCCATGGCCGTCACCTGCTCGCAGCGATCCTCCAGATCCTCTTTCGATTCCCCATGCACCTCGACAAGCAGGGCGCAGGCAGCCAGGTCCAGGGTCTTGATAAAGTCCGGCAGGCCGGGCTTGCCCGCGACCGAGCGAAGGGAGCGCCCATCCATCAGCTCCACCGCCGCCACCGGCGCAGCTTTAAGGCGCGAGGTGGCCAGACACGCCTGCTCGGCGTCCCGGAACACCAGCAGGGCCGAGGCCTTGTGAGGGTATTCCGGCACGGTGTCGAGCACCACCTCGGCGATAAAGCCGAGGGTCCCCTCCGAGCCAATCATCAGGTGGGTGAGGATATCGACGGGGTCCTCATGGTCGAGCAGGGCGTTGATGGCGTAGCCGGTGGTGTTCTTGAGCCGGTACTTGTGGCGGATCTTGGCGGCAAGCTCGGTATTCGCCAGCACCTCGGCGCGCAGGGCGGCAAGCCCCGTCAGCAGCTCCGGGCGCCTGGCCGCCAAGGCGGCGCGGCTGTGGGGATCGCCACTGTCCAGCACTGTGCCATCGGCCAGCAGCAAGGTCATGGCGTGCAAGGTGTGATAGCTGTTGTGGGCGGTGCCGCAGCACATGCCGCTCGCGTTGTTGGCGGCGATGCCGCCAAGCTTGCAGGCGTTGATGGAGGCGGGATCCGGTCCAATCTTGCGGCCCAGAGGCGCCAGATAGCGGTTGGCATCGGCGCCGATCACCCCGGGTTGCAGGGCGATGCGCGCCCCCTCGTCCAGAATGCGGTGGCCGCGCCAGCTGTCGGTCAGGGTGATGAGCACAGAATCGCTCAGGGCCTGGCCCGAGAGGCTGGTGCCGGCGGCGCGAAAGGTGCACGGCAAGCCCAATTTGCGGCACACCGCCAGCACAAAGCGCACTTCATCGAGGGAGTCGAGGCGCACGATGCGCTCGGGCACTAGGCGGTAGAAGCTGGCGTCCGTGCCGTGGGCCAATCGCAAGTCCGGGTCGCTCACCAGCCGCTCCGGCGGAATGCGCGAGAGCACGGCGGCATCAAACTGGTTCCAGCGCATCAGCAATCCTCCACCAGCACTAGCAGCAGGCGGCTCGGGCCGTGGGCGCCGTAGGCCAGGGTCTGCTGGATGTCGGCGGTCTTGGAGGGGCCGGAGACCAGCAACAGATTGGTGGGCATGGCCTGCTGCCAGCGCCCGGCATCCACCAGCCCCGCCAGGTTGTCGGCGATGGTGGAGGCCGCCAGCAGGGCGATATGGCAGGGGGGCACCAAGGAGAGAGTGCGCGGCTCACCGCCATCGGGTAGCAACACCAACGTCCCGGTATCGGCGATGGCACCCGCGCAGTGGGTGATGCCCGCCTGACAGGCATCGAACAGCTCATCCTTCCAGCCGGCAAACTCCCCCGCCGGGGTCAACACAGATCGCCCGGCGCAGGCTGCCGCGACCGCCGCCTGCCAGCGGCCGCCCTGGCCACAGGCCAGATGCGTTATTGCTTCCCCATCCAGCCAGACGGCCAGATCCCGGGCAAGGGTCGCCTCCTTGACGGTGAGGATCTCGGCATGGCTGGCGCAGATCCCGGCAACAAAACGCTCGCGCCGCACGCCGTCATCGGCCCCGCGCCAGGGCTGCCAGCCATGGGGGGCGTGGGCAATGGGGGTGGCGGCGCCGCGCAGGCGGCTCAATATGGCCTCTTTGCTCGACATTTCAGGACTCCTTCTTCTTCTGGCGCAGCAGGGCGTGCAGGCTCTGGGGGGCGGGTTTGGGGGCTTCGCGGCACTGGGTCCAGGGGCCCAGATGTTTGGGCATCAGCCCCCGCAGGCGACCGGCCACACCGGTCGCGGCGTGGTAGAGGCGCGGGTGGGTGGCGGCAAAGGCAAACCCCTGCATGGCAAGCGTCTCTAACCGGCTCTTGGCCGCCCCCTGCCCCGCCAGCGATTCGTGACCGGGCTGTGCGTCGTGTTTGGCCTCCCGCCGCAGGCGCTGCAACAGGTCGGGAATGGGGATCCGCACCGGGCACACCTCGCCGCAGGCACCGCACAGGCTGGACGCCGTCACCAGATCCTGGGTGCTCTCGAGCCCCAGCAGATGGGGGGAGACTATCTTGCCGATGGGACCCGGGTAGATGGTGCCGTAGGCGTGGCCGCCGATGCGGGTGTAGACCGGGCAGTGGTTCATGCAGGCGCCGCAGCGGATGCACTGCAATGTCTTGCGCAGCTCTTCGTCCCGGTAAGCCTGGCTGCGGCCGTTGTCGAGCAGCACCAGGTGCACCTCGTCCGGGCCGTCCAGCTCCCCTGCCCGGCGCGGGCTGCTGATGACGTTGAAGTAGGTGGTGATGGCCTGGCCGGTAGCCGAGCGGGTCAGGGCGCTGTAAAGCGGCGGCACGTCGGATAAGAACTCCACCACCTTCTCGATGCCGGTGATGGCCACGTGCACTTTCGGCACCGTGGTGCACATGCGCCCGTTGCCCTCGTTCTCGACCAGACACAGGCTGCCGGTCTCCGCCACCGCGAAGTTGACCCCCGACAGCCCCATGCCGGCGCGGCGAAACTCTTCGCGCAAGGTCCGCCGTCCGGTCTGGATCAGTTCGTCCACGTCGGTGGTGGGGGTGAAATCCGCCAGATTGCCGGCGAAGGTGTCGCTCACCTCCTGCTTGTTCTTGTGGATGGCGGGCATGATGATGTGGGATGGGGTATCGCCGTCGAGCTGGACGATAAACTCCCCCATGTCGCTCTCAAGGCAATGGATGCCGTGGCGCGCCATCTCGTGGTTGAAGCCCACCTCCTCGCTCACCATGGACTTGCCTTTGACGATGCTGCTCACCCCATGTTGCTGGGCGATGCCGAGGATGATGGCGTTGGCCTCGGCCGGCGTCTGGGCCCAGTGCACCCGGATGCCGTTGCGCTCGCAGTTGGCCTCTAGCTGCTCCAGGAGTTCCGGCAGGCGCGACAGGCAACGCTGGCGAATGTGCTCCGCCGCATCGCGCACCACAGCTTCTTCGGCAGGGTCGGCGAAGACGTCGCGGCGCTTGGCGCGCAGGTAATCCATGGCGCCGCGAAAATTCTGGCGCAGCACCGGGTCGGCCAGGGCCGCCTCGGCCTGGGGATGGAAGCGGCGCGGCGAATACTTGGCGTGCTCACTCATGATGGGCCTCCTCTTTTTCTGACAAAGGCTTGCTGTGGGCGAGCAGGAAGCTGGCCAGGTGCATGGCGGGCAGTGTCTTGCCCTGATAGGCCAGGGCTCCCTTGATGTTGAGCAGGCACCCCCAGTCGGCGCTCACCAGGGTGTCGGCGCCAGTGGCCAGCAGGTGGCGGGTCTTGTCTTCGACCATGGCCTGGCTGATGTGGGGATGGCGCACCGAGAAGGTGCCGCCAAAACCGCAGCACTCGCTCTCGTAGGCCTGCTCATGCAAGGTGACCCCATCGAGCTGGCCCAGCAGGGCGCGGGCCCGACTGTGCACCTGCATCTCACGCCGGGCCGAGCAGGAGGTGTGCATGACGATGCTCGCCCTCCCCACCCCGTGCCAGCGCACCCGGCAGACCTGGGCCAGAAACTCGGTGAGCTCGAACACCCGTTCGCAAAACGCCGCCACCTCGCGGCTCTCGGGGAAGAGTCGGCGGTAGTGGTGATGCATCATGCCGCCGCAGGAGCCCGACAGCACCACCACCGGCCAGGGCTCGGGGAAGAGCGCCATCTGGCTTTGCGCCACCTGGCGCGCCTCCTCTTCATGGCCCGAGGTGTAGGCCGGCTGTCCGCAGCAGGTCTGTTTCTCGACAAAGTGCACCCTTATCCCTTCCCGCTCGAGCAGGGCGATGGCATCGAGCCCCGCCACCGGGTCGAACAGGTCCACCAGACAGGTGGCGTAGAGATAGACATCGGCCGGCTTGGCCGGATAGACCCGAATTACCTTCATCACTTGCTCTCCTTTACTTCAACTGCAGCAGGACGTCCGAGATGTGGAAGCTGTACATGAGCGCCAGCCCGATAAGGCCGGTGGCCAGCAGGTAGTAGAGGGTCGGCAGCGCCGTCTTGCGCAGCGTCGCCCCCTCACGACCGAGCAGCCCCACGGTGGCCGACGCCGCCACCACGTTGTGAATGGCAATCATGTTGCCGGCGGCCGCACCCACCGCCTGCAGCGCCAGCATGGCGGCGGTGGAGACCCCCAGGGTCTGCGCCACTTCAAACTGGAACTGGCTGAACATCATGTTCGACACCGTGTTGGAGCCGGCGATAAAGGCCCCCAGCGCGCCTATGGTGGCGCTCAGGGCCGGGAAGAACTCCCCCACCAGCCCGGCGGCAAAGTTAGCGGTGGTCACCGGCATGCTGGCGAGATCCGCCCCGTTGACGCCGGAGTTGATGAAGATGCGCACCATGGGCACGGTGAAGATCAGCACGAAGCCGGCGCCGATCAGAGTGCGGCTGGACTCCCCCAGCGCCCGCCCGAAGGGGGCGAGGGAGCGCGATTGCAGCAAGGTGGCGAGCAAGGCGCAGAGCACCAGCAGGCCCCCCGGCAGGTAGAGCGGCTCAATGGAGGCGCTGACCCCCTTCTCTCCCAAGAGGTCGGTGAAGGCGAGGCTCACCGACAACAGGCTGGCCTTGAACTCCGGGCTCACCCGGCTGGCCACCAGCAAGAGGGCCAGCGCCACATAGGGGAGCCAGGCCAGCAGCAGCGACATGGGGCGGGCGGCGGCCTCTTTGAGATCGAGCTTGAGGGAGCCCAGCCACTCGGCGGGCCACTCCTGCTCGGGGGCAAAGTCCCAGCTGGTTTTTGGCACCAGAAAACCGGCTCGCGCCGCCGTCACCACCAGGGCCAGCCCCACCAGGCCGCCGATAAGGGACGGGAACTCGGGGCCAAGCAGCATGCCGGTCAGGGCATAGGGCACGGTGAAGGCGAGCCCGGCAAAAATCGCAAACGGCAGGATGGCGAGCCCCTCGGTCCAGCTGCGGTGGCGGCCGAAGAAGCGGGTCAGCATCATCACCATCAGCACCGGCATCAGGGTGCCGACCACGGCGTGAATGAGGGCCACGTTGGTGGTCACCTGCTGCAGGTAGACCTCCCAGCTGCTGCCCCCGGCGCTCAGGGTCTGGCCGATGGACTGGCTGTCGAGCCCCTTGTTGATCCCCACCAGAATGGGGGTGCCCACCGCACCGAACGAGACCGGGGTGGACTGGATCATCATGCCAAGCAGCACCGCAGCCAGTGCCGGAAAGCCGATGGCCACCAGCAGCGGCGCCGCGATGGCGGCCGGGGTGCCAAAACCGGAGGCCCCTTCGATAAAGGCGCCGAAGCACCAGGCGATGATGATGGCCTGGATGCGCCGGTCCGGCGAGATGTTGGTGAAGCCGCCGCGAATGGCGCTGATGGCGCCGGTGTGCTTGAGGGTGTTGAGCATCAGGATGGCGCCGAACACGATCCAGAGCACGGTCAGCGTGATCAACAACCCCTGCAGGGTGGAGGCAAAGACCCGGGTCGGGCTCATCTGCCAGCCCCACAGGGCGATGAACACGGTCAACAAAAAGGCGACGGGCATGGCGCGCTTGGCGGGCCAGTTGAGGCCGACCAGCAGCACGGCGGCCACCAGGATCGGCGAGAAGGCCACCAGGGCCAGCAGGGTGTCTGTCATCATTGCGTCCTTGTCCGAGCGGTGCAGAGGCGCACCTTGTTGTTGTTTTGTTAAGCGGACGTGACCTTACCCTGTTCCTTTTTCGCGATATATGGAAATAATGAACAACATTCGTTCCAAAAGTTGATCAATATGGCCAGTACCGACGACCTCATCCTCTTCGCCCAGGTGGTGGAGGCCGGCTCCTTCAGCAAGGTGGCTGAACAAAATTCCCTGACAAATTCGGTAGTTAGTAAACGGATCGGACGCCTGGAGGAAGAACTCGGCGTGCAGCTGCTCTATCGTACCACCCGCCGGCTCACCCTGAGCGAGGCGGGCAAGGCGCTCTATCAGGGTGCCAAAAATGTGAAGGCCGCCGCACTGGACGCCTTCGATGCGGTGGCGGGTTTTGGTGAAAAGGTGAGCGGCCATGTGCGGATGTCGGTGCCCACCATCTCCGGCGAGCTGCTGCTGGCCGACGCGGTGGCCGATTTTTGCCAGCAGCACCCTGGGCTCACGGTGGAAATGTCGCTGGACAACCGCTTCGTCAATCTGGTGGAAGAGGGGTTTGACCTGGTCATTCGCACCGGTTATCTGGATGACTCGAGCCTGATTGCCCGCCACATCCTCGACTCCCAGTGGGTGATCTGCGCCGCCCCCGCCTATGTGCGCCGCTTCGGGGCGCCGCGCGAGCCGTCAGACTTGCTCGCCCACAACTGCCTGCGCTACGCCTACCAGAGCACGGGGGCCTCGGAGTGGGCCTTCAAGGGGGAAGAGGGCAACTACCTGCTGTCGGTATCGGGCAGCTTTTGCACCGACAACGCCGGCGCCCTGCGCAAGGCGGCGCTGGGGGGGCGCGGCATCGTCTATGTGCCGCGCTGCCTGGTCTATCACGATCTAATGAATGGCGAGCTGGTGGACCTCTTCCCCGATCAGGTGGGCAAGAAGCTCGGCATCTACGCCGTCTACCCCTTTACCCGCCAGCCGCCGCGCAAGATCCGGCTGCTGATCGAGCACATCCGCCAGCGCTACCTCGACATCGCCCACTATTTTGGCTGACGGGGGATGGCGCTCATCCCGTATCAACGGGGGGCTTTTTTGACCCGGGCGGCAGAGTTGCCTACCATGGCCCTCCCCTTTACCGCTCAGGACCAGCCCATGTGCACCGTCTTCTCCGGCCAGGATCCCAGTCACTACGCCTGCACCACCCGCTCGGTGCGGATCTGCGGCCACAGCACCAGCATCCGGCTGGAAAACAAGTTCTGGACCATCCTGGAGCAGCTCTGTCAGGCCCAGGGGCGCTCCATGGGGCTGTTTCTCTCCGAGCTCTATCAGGAGGCGCTCGGCAACGGCATGGAGATGAGCAACTTTGCCTCCCTGCTGCGCTGCTCCTGCCTGATCCATCTGGAAACAAGACAGGAGCCGGACGTCGCCGCCTGAGGGGCGCCGCTTTCTTCCCCATGAAAAAAGGGCCGCAGCACCAGGCTGCGGCCCCTTCCTATTCCACGCTTCAAGCTCAGACGAAGCGGCCGGCCCGCTCGATGAACTCGATCTGGTAACCATCGGGGTCGGTCAAAAAGAACAGCCGGGCCAGCAGGGTGCCCTCATGGTGCATCGCCTTGACCTGCGCAGGCGCCAGACCCAGGGCCGTCAGACGCTGATGCGCCGCCTCGATGTCTTCCACCGTCACCGCCAGATGGCCATAACCGTTGCCGTGGCTGTAGGGCTCGGCTTGGCCCTCGTTGTGGGTCAATTCGAGCTCGAAACCACTCTGATCATTGGCAAGGTAGGTGAGGGAAAAACCGTCGAAGGGGAAGTGATCCCGCACCGCCAGCTCGAGGGCCTCGCGGTAGAAACGCACGGATCTGTCCAGGTCACGAACCCGGATCATGGTGTGGATGAGTTTGGTCATAGGGACTCCTTGGTGATGGGAGTCACAGGGTAACCAGGGGCTCAGCCGGCCGGGTAGTAGTGGACTAGCACCCGGTGATTGGCGGCCAACACCTGACATGACCTCGCAGGCTCAAGCCACCAGGGCCGCATCAAAGCGGCGGCTGGCGCCAATTCAGCCGGGCTGGGCGGTGAGAAAGGCCAGCGACTGGCGGTTGAAGTGCTCGGGCCGCTCCACGTTGCAGACGTGGCCGCAGCCGTCGATGATCTCGAGCCGGCTGTAGGGATCGCGCGCCACCTGCTCGCGCACCGGCGCCAGGAACATGTGATCTTCCTCCCCCATTACATAGAGGGTCGGAATGGGCAGGGCCCGCTCCTTGAAGTAACGCATCAGGGGATTCACCTCGGTGGCGAGGCGAAACCAGCGCTTGAACTCTTTTTGGCACAATTTGCGCGCCTCGCGCACGAACAGGTTGCGCGACTCCTGATGGTGCTGACGGGGCATGATGATGAAGGCAAACAGCCGGTAGAGCCACATGTAAGGCAGGATATGCTGGCCGAGGCGGCCGAGCTGCACCAGCACCCGCGAGCGGATGTCGAGCCGCAAAATGGCGCCGCCCAGCACCATGCTCTTGACCCGCTCGGGGCAGAGCTCCGCCAGATGGCGAATGAGGATGGTGCCAAGGGAGATGCCGACGAAGTGGGCGCGGCGAATATTGAGGTGATCGAGCAGTTGCAGGATATCTTCGGTCACCGCCCGAAAGCTGTAGTGGCCCTTGATCACCTGCTGCAGCTTGTGGGACTGGCCGTGACCGCGCAGGTCCAGCAGCAGCACGTTGAAGTGTTCGCGATAGGCGCGCAGCTGCTTGAACCAGATGGAGGAGCTGCCGCCCGCCCCGTGCACGAAGACTACCCAATCCCGCTCGGGACCCAGCTCGAAGGTCTTGTGATACAGCATCTTGCGACTCCCTCATCGACGGCATTGGGGTATAGTAGGCGCGCATCTTAGCAGATTTTTTCACCCGACTAATACGTTTGCACCGCAAGCGGCCAGGAGCATGACCATGGAGTTGACCCGTTTGAGATCCTTTCTGCTGACCCTGCCGGGCGCTCAGGAGGATACCCCCTTCGGCCCAGAGATCCTGGTCTATCGCATCGCCGGCAAGATGTTTGCCCTGCTGGACTGGCAGGCCGAGCCGCTGCGACTGAACCTCAAGTGCGAACCCGAGCTGGCCCTGCTGCTGCGTGAACTCCACCCCGAGGTCAAACCGGGCTGGCACATGAACAAGCAGCACTGGAACACGGTCACCTTCAGCGACGGCCTGGCCGACGACCTCTGGCAGGGCTGGGTGCATCACTCCTACGAGCGGGTGGTAGCCGGTCTGCCCAAGGCCAAGCGCCCGCAGGCGCCGCAGCGATGAGCCCCGCCATGGCGGCAGAGCCCAGGCTCGTTCAGCTGAACGAGCAGCATATCCCCGCCCTTTGCGCCCTGTTCGAGCAGTCGGTGCGAAGGATTGGCCCCCAGCACTACAGCCCGGAGCAGGTGGAGCAGTGGGCCCTCGGCGCCCATCATCCCGGCTTTGCCGGCCAGCTGCGCGAGCACCATGGCTGGGTGCTGGAGCAAGGCGGCAAGCCACTTGGTTTCGTCACCCTGAGCCAGGATGGTCACCTCAGCCTGCTCTATGTGAGCGCCGCTCACCCGCGCCGGGGCTATGGCAGCCTGCTGCTGGCTGCGGCCCTCGCCGAGGCAAAACAGCTCGGACTCACACAGCTGACAACGGAAGCCAGCGCCTTCAGCTATGGGCTATTTTTACGGTATGGCTTTGAGCTGACCGGATTGGAGAGCGTGGAGCGCGGCGGGGTCGGTTTTATCCGTTATCGCCTGCACTGCCGCTTGCCAAGCTAGGTCCAGCCACTAAAATACGCACAGTTTTTTCGTATTGTTGAGGATTGAGGCCGCCATGGTTGTAGAAAGCGAAGGCTATATCGCCCTGATTGAGTATCTGGTGGAGAGTCTGGGACTGTTTGAAACCCAGCAACAGAGCAGTGGTGAACAGACCATCGAAGATCTGGTGAGCGGCCGGGTGGCCAGCAACCTGATGGCCATCTGCGAACAGAACCCGCAGCTCGATCCCAAGTTGCGCTTCGTGATCATGCAGGAAGCCGATGCGGTGGTGGCCGATCTGGAAGAGGTGCTCTCCGCCGTCTGGCTGCGCGCCCCGACCCCGGAGCAGAAAGCCTTCCTCGAAGAGTTCATCGATCTTATCAAGAACCTGTTTGACGGCGCCATCAGCTGATCACAATGGCGAACGCCCAGTTCGCCACTCCCTCGCAAATTTTCCGCACCGCCAACATGAAAAGGGCCGCCTTCAACGGGCAGCCCTGCTTGCTATCATTTCAACTCATCAAGCTTTTCAATGACTTTTATGAATTTTCGAGGCAAGAAATGTGTCTGGTCTTAGCCGCCATCCATGGTGGCTACTAGGTTAGGCAAAGTAGGTTCAATTTAGTTCCCGCCCATGACACATTTTTTTATGATTTTTTTCACTCTCCTGACAACGCCCGATAAAAAGGCCGCAAACGCGGCCTTTTCTTTTCACCATCAATGACAAGTCACAGATACCCGTCATCTTCACCTAGCGGTTGAGGCTCGGTGGCAGGCAGACGCCGATGCCACCCAGGCCGCAATAACCGTCCGGATTCTTCTCCAGATATTGCTGATGGTAATCCTCGGCGTAATAGAAGGGCGCCAGCGGCAGAATGCGGGTGGTGATGGTGCGCCCGTCACCGCTGGCCGTCATCGCCTGCTGATAGGCGGCCAGGCTCTGCTGGGCAATCGCCTCCTGGGTGTCGTCCCCGAAGAAGATGACGGAGCGGTACTGGGTGCCGATGTCGCCGCCCTGGCGCATGCCCTGAGCCGGATCGTGCTGCTCCCAGAACAGCTTGAGCAGATCACCGTAGCTGATCACCTTGGGATCAAACACCACCTGCACCGTCTCGGCATGGCCGGTCAATCCGCTGCACACCTCCTTGTAGGTGGGATTCTGGGTCACCCCGCCCTGATAGCCGGCGGCGGTGGAGTAGACCCCGGGCTGCTGCCAGAACAGGCGTTCCACACCCCAGAAGCAGCCCATCCCGAACCAGGCCACCGCCATCCCTTCAGGCCAGGGTCCCTGAGTCGGGTGACCATTGACCGCATGCTGCTGGCCAATCACCATCGCCTCGCGGCGTCCCGGCAGCGCGTCTGCCGGCGAAATAATCTGTTCCATGCACCCTGTCCTTGTATAAAAACCTGTGCGATCGCACAGCTGACGAAAAGGAATATCGAAGATAACAGTTTATGGGCCGGGATCAACCTGAGGCGCACCGTCATACCGCTGACACCCCTGCCCCGCCTGGTGTCGCCGCTGTTCGGGCCGCCAGGCCGTTCCGATGACAATATCGCGACAAATCAATATTTAATCTTGATTTGTGCATTTATTTTCATATATTGAGCCCATTGCTGTTTTTTTATGGAAGAAGCCTCAAGTGCGTGAACGCGAACCCAGCCTGGTCTATGCCTTTCGGCAGTCTACCCCCTACGTCAATGTGCACAGAGGCGCCACCTTCGTGCTGATGATGGGGGGGGAAGCCCTCTGCCACCCCAATTTCGCCAACATCGTCAGCGATATCGCCCTGCTGCAGACCTTAGGGATACGCCTGGTGCTGGTATTCGGCTCCCGTCCGCAGAACGACGAAGCGCTGGCCCGTGCCGGCATCGAGGCCCAGTACCACAAGCGCATCCGGGTCACCGATGACGAGAGCTTCACCATCATCAAGCAGGTGTGCGGCGGCTTGCAGTACGACATCACCGCCCAGCTCTCCATGGGGCTCGCCAACACTCCCATGCAGGGTGCCCGCATCAGCGTGGTGAGCGGCAACTTCGTCACCGCCCAGCCGCTCGGGGTGGATGACGGCATCGATTTTTGCCACAGCGGCCGGGTGCGCCGCATCGACGTGGAGGGGATCACCCGCCAGCTCGATCAGAAGAGCCTGGTGCTCATCTCCCCCATCGGCTGCTCGGTCACCGGTGAAAGCTTCAACCTGAGTTCGGAAGAGGTGGCCCGCCGAGTGGCGGTGGATTTGAAAGCGGACAAACTCATCTGCTTCAGCAGCACCCAGGGGGTGATGGACCGCCACGGCGAAGCCATCTCCGAGCTCTTCCCCGAGCAGGCCGAGGAGCTGCTGGTAGAGCTGGAGCAGGCGGGGGAAGAGATGTCCGGCACCGCCCGCTACCTGCGCGCGGCCATCGCCTCCTGCCGCGGCGGCGTGCCCCGCTCCCACCTGGTGAGCTATCAGGATGACGGCGCCATGCTGCAGGAGCTGTTCAGCCGCGATGGCCTCGGCACCCAGATCGTGCGGGAAAGCGCCGAGCAGGCGCGCGCCGCCACCATCGAAGACATCGGTGGCATCCTGGATCTCATCCGCCCGCTGGAGGAGGAAGGGATCCTGGTGCGCCGCTCCCGCGAGCAGCTGGAGATGGAGATCGACAAGTTCACTATCATCGAGCGCGACGGCCTCATCATCGGCTGCGCGGCGCTCTACTGCTTCATGGAAGAGGCGATGGCAGAGATGGCCTGCGTCGCCATCCACCCCGACTACCGCAACTCCAACCGGGGGGATCAGCTGGTGGCCAAGGTGGCTGAGCGGGCCAAGCGGCTCGGTATCCGCCGCCTGTTCGTGCTCACCACCCGCTCCATTCACTGGTTCCGGGAACGGGGCTTCGATCCGCTGGAGGTGGAAGATCTGCCGGTGGCGCGCCAACGCCTCTACAACTGGCAGCGCCGCTCCAAGGTTTTGTCAAAGACAATCGTATAACCCATTGATTTTGCGTTGGCTTGGCTGACTTTTTGAACTTTTTCACAAACTCGATTGACAGTGCAATCCAACGCAAGGTATTTCTAAATGCACTCCACCGCCCTGGTGGAGCCAGAAGAGGAGCGCTGCCCAGGCAGCCCGAGGGAGGACACCAGTGTCCGGTGAACTTGGGTCAGGGGGAGCAGCGCCGAGACATCTGAGGCAACTGGATACCTCAGTGTCGGCTGCGGGGGCTGAATCCCCCGGGTTGTCATCGGTAGTGGTCATCCCCCACCGCGCCCCGTCAGGGGCGGGTACGGGATGGGCTCTGCGGGTGGAGTGCTTCTGGCCGGGATAGCTTCGATCATTCCTGCCATTTTCAGCCTCCTCCTCTCTTTTTGCCCGATGGATCCGGATTTTCATATTAAGACAGGAGTAAGCAATGAGCCCGATCAATGTCGCCAAGTTTGGCGGAACCAGCGTCGCCAACGCGGCAGCCATGAACAACTGCGCCGATGTGGTGCTGGCCAACCCGGCCACCCGGGTGGTGGTGCTGAGTGCCAGCGCCGGTGTCACCAATCTGCTGGTGGCACTGGCTCAGGGCGATCTGGACGAGGCGGGCCAGGAGGCGCAACTGGCCAGGCTCACCGAGATCCAGCAGGCCATTCTGACGGCGCTGGGCGACTCAGGCGATCTGAGTGACCTCATCCACGGCCAGCTCGGTGAGATCCGCACCATGGCACGCCAGGCCCATCTGCACACCGATGCCGAGCTGGCCGACAGGCTCATCGCCTGCGGCGAGCTGATGTCCACCCGCCTCTTTACCGAACTGCTGCGCCAGCGTGGCGTCAAGGCCTGCTGGCAGGATGCGCGCCAGTTGCTGCGCACCGACAGCCGCTTTGGCAAGGCCAGCGTGGATCTGGCCGCCACCCGCGCCCTCTGCCAGGCCGCGCTGGGCCCCCTGCTTGGCGACAGCCTCATCATCACCCAGGGCTTTATCGGTGCCGACGGCGATGGGCGCACCACCACCCTGGGCCGGGGCGGCTCCGATTACAGCGCAGCTCTGTTGGCCGAGGCACTCGACGCCGGCTCCATCGAGATCTGGACCGACGTGCCCGGCATCTACACCACGGATCCGCGCCTGGTCACCCGGGCCCGCCCCATCCCCGAAATAAGCTTCGTGGAGGCGGCCGAGATGGCCACCTTCGGCGCCAAGGTGCTGCACCCGGCCACCTTGCAGCCGGCGGTGCGCCAGGACATCCCGGTGTTTGTCGGCTCCAGCAAGGATCCGGCCGCCGGCGGCACCTGGATCCGCGCCAGCACTCGCACCAATCCACTGTTTCGCGCCGTGGCCCTGCGCCGCAACCAGGTGCTGGTCACCCTGCACAGCCTCAACATGTTCCACGCCTACGGTTTTCTGGCCGAGGTGTTCGGTATCCTGGCCCGCCACCGCATCTCGGTGGATCTCATCACCACCTCGGAGGTGAGCGTGTCGCTGACCCTGGATCACACCGGCAGCCAGAGCAATGGCGAGCCCATCCTCGGCGACAAGGTGCTGGCGGAGCTTGGTCAGCTGTGCAAGGTGCAGGTGGAGACGGGGCTGGCACTGGTGGCGCTCATCGGCAACCGGATGAGCGAGGCGGCCGGGGTGGGCAGTCAGGTCTTTGACGCCATTCGCGAGCACAACATCCGCATGATCTGTTACGGCGCCAGCGCCCACAACCTCTGCTTCCTGGTCAAGGAGGACGAGGCCGGCCACATCGTCAACCGCCTCCACCAGGAGCTGCTCGACTGATGTACTGACACAACATGGAAATAAAAGAGGGGCCGGCTGGCCCCTCTTTTTATATAGGGTGGCATGAAGATGCGATATGAGTGCGGTTCTCCCTAACCCACCAGGGTCGGTACCGGCAGCAGGTTGGCCCGGATCTCCTCGCGCAGCCCTTCCAGCCGGCTCAGCAGCGCCACCTGACTTAAGCCCGCCTCGTCGGGGCCCAGGTTGTCCACCAGCTCGGCGAAGTGTTCGGTCACCGCCTGCTGCAACCAGTCGAGCCGGCGCAGAGTGAGCGGGCCGCAGCTCTTGCCGCTGAGATCGTCGGCAATGTCGAGCCGGTGGCTGCGATACATGTCGCGCCACCAGTTGGCAGCCAGCGCTTCCTCGCTGGCCAGCGCCGAACGCCACTCCCCCAGCAGGCTCTGCAAGCGGGCCAGCACCGGTGCGCTCGCCCCCTCCCGGGTCAGGTGTTGCAGCTCCCGCTGCGCCCAATTGATACACAGGCCGCGCCAGTAACGAAACTGCGGCAGCGGATCCGGCTCGTCAAGCCACAGGCCCGAGAGGGTGCGGGTCTCCAGCCGCTCCGGTACGTGAAATGCGGGATCGGTGAGGCCGTTGGAGTTGAATTCATGGCGGGGGTCAAAGGGCCACATGTAGCCAAAGTCGAACACGCTGATCTGCTGGCCGTCGTCGAGCAGGTTGCCGGGGCTCGGATCCCAGTCGAACCAGCCCCAATGGGCCAGCTCCGCCTGCACCGCCAGCATCTGCGCCAGGTTGCGCTCGTTCAGTTCATGCACCGGCACGCCCCGCAGCCAGGGAGAGACCAGCACGCCGGCGCGGGCCGAGCCAAAACAGGTACAGACCACGTTGGCCAGGATGGTGGGGTGCAACTCCCGCAGGGCCTCTATCTCGCGGCGGCGCTCCAGCTCGGTCAGGAAGGCGGTTCTGCCGTCCACGTTGGCCACCAGGGAGTCGTGCCGGCGCCGCTTCAGGCACCAGTGATGTCCCTCCACCTTGAGGTGGAACACCTCGGCGGTGAGGCCGTGACGATAGACCTTGAGCACCGCCGGATGATCCTCCTTGAGTCGCACCAGCTTGGCCACGGACAAGGGACAGTCCTGCTCGCGCCCGATCCGGATCTCCTGTTTGCTCTCCAGCATGCGGAGCAATCTTGCCTGACGTGCCGCTACTTTGGGATTCATACATGTACCTCCATCCATATTGAGAGACTAAGCAGCAAGGCAGAGGCAGGCCAGTGGCAAAGCGCCATGATGACGCTTTCATCACAGAATGAGTGCGGCCCCCGGATCGGGATCACAGTTTGCATGGTTTCACGGTCACGCAATGTTCATTGTTCGGTCATTAAATTGACAACAAGGAACAAGCCCATCACCATCGGGTCAAATTAAATGCAGCAGCCATGTTTCATCGTCACTCGCTCAAAGGATGAGCCCATATGAAAGCCCCCACTTCAGCGCGCTTGTCAGCCAGGGTGCCCGCTCTGCCCGCCGTGCTGCTCGCCCTGCTGGCCGCGCTGCTGCTGCTGACCCTGTTGCTGCCGCAGATCAACCCCGCCAGCTGGCTCGGTCGGGCCCAGCCACTGGTGCTGGGGCCGGCGGACAACCCCATCGCCACCCTCACCCGTCACGCCCTGCTCTACAAGAGCGACAGCCGCGGCCTCTATCTGGTGGTTCGCAGCCAGTGGCAGTTGCGCGGGCCGCTGCAGGAGGGTGACAAGGTCAGGGTGGAGCTGCTCAATGAGAGGGGCGAGCGCATCGATCAGCTGAGCCAGCCGGTGGACAAGCGCCAGCAGTGCCGCAAGGGGCGCTGCACCCTGGATCTCAACAGCACCCTGCGCGCCCCCGACGACGCCCTGGCCAGCCGCTATCAGCTGCGGATCGGCCTGCTGCTCAAGGAGAGACCCGAGAGCGGTGAATTCAGCCAGATCCTGCAGACCCTGCCGGAGCGGGGTTTCAACCTCACCTATCTCTGCACCAGCCTGCTGCTGGTGCTGGCCCTGAGCGCCGCCGTGCTGAAGGTGGTGCTGCCCACCCTCAGGCGCAATCTGCGCTGGCGCATCGCCGGCAGCCTGCTGCTCGGCAACCTCACCTTCGTGCTGCTGCACGGCTTCGTGGTGTTCAAGCTGGGGGAGTTTCTGCTCTGGTCAGGCTTTCGCCCGGAGCACTACTACCTCGCCTGGGGCAGCATGGTGCTGGGCTGGAGCCTCTGCGCGCTGGCGGGCTTCAACCTCTACATGGGGCTGGTGTTCACGGCGCTGTCCGGCATCGGCCTGCTGGCGAATTTCATGAAGATCGCCATCTACGGGGTACCGCTCGGGGGGGACGATCTCGGCAACCTGGTGGCGCTGCTGCGCATCCTGCTGGAGCAGCACCCGGTGCTGCCGCTGCTGGGTGGCGTGCTCGCCCTCTTCTTGTGCTGGCGCTTCGCCCTGTCGCGCTGGATCCTGCGCACCCTGGCCGCCACCGCCGCCTTCTTTGCGCTGTGCGTGTTCGCCACCCAGACCGGCAACAAGCTGCTGGGGCCCAACATTCGTTACGTGGACAGAGCGGTCAACTACCACAGGGACATCATCCGCTCGGGGCCCGGCCTCTATCTGTTCAACCTGGTGGACGAGATGCTGCAAAGTGGCAGCGTGTTTCGCTATCCCTTGCAGATCAACGAGTTCACCCCTCAGCTCAGCCACGTCAGTCTGAGCCAGCCGCCCCGCTTCGATCTGGTGATCGTGCTGCAATATGAATCTCTCTGGCTCGGCTGGCAGGGCAAGATCTGCGCGCCGCCCCCCACCCTGAGCCTGCCGGCCAGCGTGCAACAGTGGCACAAGACCATCCACTCCCCCACCACCGGCGGCATGACGGTACTGGCGGAGTTCGAGATGAACACCGGCCTGCCGGTGGGGCTGCTCAAACAGGGGGTGGTACCCTACTACTACCTCTCGGAGCAGGTGCCGGGCCTGGCGCAAAGTGCGAAGCAAAGTGGCTACCAGACCCTGTTTGCCCACCCCTATGTGGAGAAATTCTGGGGCCGCGCCAAGGCGATCCCGGCGCTGGGCTATGAGGAGCGCTGGTTCGATACCCGCTTCTCCACGCTCGAACACAAGGGGCTCTATATCTCGGACGATGCCCTCGTCGACCACCTGCTCAAGCGCAGCGAACAGGATGACAAGCCGCTGTTTGCCTACGCGGTCACCATGCAGGGGCACGGCCCCTTCGACGGGGATCGCTACCAGGCCCAGCAGCTCGACAAGGCATGCCCGGATCAGAGCGACGCCGATCGCCAGCTGCTCAACACCTACTACACCGGCGTGGTGGATGCCATGGCGTCGCTGGAGCATCTGCTGACCAGCCTGGATCGCTCAGGCAAACGCTACCTGGTGGTGGCGTTTGGCGATCACCAGCCGTTCCTGATGTCCGCCGGCAAGGGCATTCACGGCGACAAGCCGCCCCGCGATGCCAGCTACCAGATCCCCATGATGGCCTTTGCCCGTGCCGATGACTCCCTCAATCTGGCGACCCAGTTTGCCCCGGTGCGCCAGCTCTATCAGATGGGCCAGGCCACTCGCCAGCTGCTGGCAGGCGACATGACCTCCATCCCTGATCTGGCCTTGCTCCACCCGGTGCTGGGAGAAGAGAAGGGTTTCGATGTAGCCCCCCTGGTGCCGCAGATCCGCGCCAGCTTCCGGCCCGACGCCCTGCCCTGAGCCCCGCTACCGCGGGACAGATGACAAAGAGGTCGCCCAGGCGACCTCTTTGTCTATTTGCCGATGCGGCCATGGCAGCCAAAGCGGGCTCACTCGCCGAGCCAGGGTTCGCACAGGGTGAGGCGCTGGGCATCGAGATCCAGCATCGCCTCGATGCCTAGGGGCAGGGTCAGCATGGGGTGGGTGTGGGCGCAGTCATACTCCGCCAGAATGGGGAAGGTCGGCTCCCCCACCACCTCCAGCAGGATATCGAGCGGCCGCCGGCCGCTGCCCTGACTGTCAAACAGCTCGTGTTTGCCGAGCACCAGGGCACCGATGCGATCAAATACCCCGCACAGTTTGAGGTGGGCAAACGAGCGCTCCACCGTCGCTGCCAAATGGAGGCTGTCTTCCAGCAGCAGAATGTCCCCCTGCTCGATGGCCGGCATATAGGGGGAACCCCAGATCCCCGCCATCGTATTGAGGTTGCCGCCGATAAGCCGGCCCCGCACCCGACCGGAGCCCACCGAGATCAGCCGATTGGGCTGACCGACCTTGGCCCGGGTCTGGTTCTCCCAGTCAAGCCGCTCCTCGGTCCACTGCGCCGGGGTCGGCACTGTGTGGGGCACGGCGGCGCCACCGGCCTGGCAGATCTGGCGAAAGCCCGCCAGCGTCTCGTCCACCAGCGGCGAGAGCTCGCCGAAAGAGGCCACCAGCGCCGGCCCGTAGAAGGTGACCAGGCCAGTGCGGGCATGAATGCCGAGCAGCAGGGCCGTCACGTCGGAGTAACCGATGACTATCTTGGGATCGCGCTTGAGTGCATCGAAATCGAGGTAAGGCAGCAGGGAGTTGGAGTTGTTGCCGCCAATCACCGACATGATGCAGCGCACCTCCGGATCGCGAATCAGAGCATTGAGCTCGTCAGCCCGGGCGACGATGGAGCCGGATCGCCAGTGATCCTGCTGGCCGGTGAGGCTGCCTGCCTTGAGTCTGAAACCCTGCCCCTCCAGAAACGCCCCGGCACGGGCAAAGCGGTTTGGTGCCCAGGCGGTAGCCGCACTGGAGGGAGAAAAAAAGCCGATGGTATCGCCGGGCTTGAGCCCCGGCGGTTTGAGCAGAGCCATGAATTGCGTACTCCCTGACAGAGATGATGGGGCCCCGCTCCCGGGGCCGACGGACAAAAATCGTCTCCATCCTAGTCCAGTTCCAGCGAGCGTCACAAGTGGTCACCTTGGGTCTTTTTGTTCATAAAAACAAAACGACTGATTTGAAATTGACAGATATCCCGAACAATAACCCCTGCCTAGAATGTCCCCACTCCGCTCGTCAGCCCCGCGCTGGCATTTTCGACACGACTCGGCACTGCCGGCTCAGCGATGAGGCCCCCATATGAACAGAACCATCTCTCCCCACGCATTGGTCGTCGAAGGCGGCGCCATGCGCGGCATCTTCGCCAGCGGCGTACTGGATGCCTTCATCGAGCACGATTACCACCCTTTCGACTTTGCCATCGGCGTCTCGGCGGGCGCTACCAACCTGCTGGCCTATCTCGCCAGCCAGCATGGTCGCAGCCACGACATTCTGACCGAGCTGGCCTGCCGCCAGGAGTTCATGGATCCGCTGCGCTTCGCCAAGGGGGGCAATCTGGTGGATATCCACTGGCTATGGCACACCAGCTGTCGCAAGTACCCGCTGGACGTACACAGCTACCGGCAAAGCGGCATTCCATTCTACGCGGTGGTGACCAACACCCTGACTGGCAAGGCGGAGTACATCCGGGTCAAACCGGAGAACATGAACGAGGTGCTGCCCGCCAGCTGCGCCATTCCCCTCGCCTCCCATGAATACCCGGAAGTGAACGGGGTGCCGATGACCGATGGCGGGGTGGCCGACTCCATTCCGGTGATCGAGGCCTACCGGCGCGGCGCCCGTCAGCTGACGGTGATCCTCTCCGAGCCACTCGGCTATCGGCTCAAGCCGATGCCCTTCCCCTGGATGATCCGCACCCTGCTCAAGACCCGCCCCGCGCTGGCGCAGGCGCTGGAACAGCGGGATCGCAGCTACAACGAGGCGCTCGATTTCATCGCCCATCCGCCGGCGGACTGCCAGATCGAGGTGATAGCGCCGGCCGACTACTTCCCGGTCTCCCGCTTTACCCGTGATCCCGACAAGCTGGAGCTCGGTTATGTGATGGGCAAGTGCGCCGGCTATCAGGCCGCCCTGCTCAATTGACAAGGGTTTTACAGGCATGACCCGACCTGCCGCGACGCACGCGCCGCCAACACAACAACAATCGGGTCAGTTGAGCAACATGAGTCATAAAAACAGACCGTGGCGAGGCAAGCGTGGCCAGCACAGGTGCCAGACACTCTGATCGGCCCGCGCCTCATCCCTATGCCAGGGCATCTCGCCCTCATACAAGGTGTTTATTTATGTCGTTTCTTCTCACCCATCCCGCGCTGGCGCAGCTGTTCGAGCGGCTGCTGCCCGATTACCGGATCATGGCGCCCGCGGCTGAATATCGGGGTGGCCGCTTCTCCGACACCGACAACGTCACCTACCACAGCATCCGCCATCCGGCCGATCTGGTGTGGCAGGAGAAGTCCCACTTCTCCCCGAAAGAGGTGGTGATCCCCATCACCCAGACCCTGTTCCACTTCGACAATCTGGAGCTGCGCGAATCGAAGGTGGAGGCCAAGCCCACCCTGCTGTTTTTGCGCAGCTGCGATATCCACGCCTTGCGCCGACTGGATCAGGTCTACCTGAAAAACGGCCAGAACAGCGACGTCTACTACGCCCGGCTGCGCAGCAAGCTCAAGCTGGTACTGCTGGAGTGCCGCGAGAGCTTCGAGAACTGCTTCTGCGTCGCCATGGGCAGCAATGAGACCCAAGACTACGCCGCCGCCATTCGTCTGAGCGATGAGGGTGCCCGCATCGAGGTCAAGGATCCCGAGCTGATCGGCTACTTTGCCGAGCTGGGCGAGCCCGACGACTTCACCCCGGAATTTGTCCAGAGCAACCCGGTCAAAGTGCGCACCCCGGACAGCGTCTGTGACGATCCCAAGCGCATTCGCCAGATCCTCACCGCTCACCCGGTCTGGGCCGAGTACGACAGCCGCTGCATCGGCTGTGGCCGCTGTACCACCTCCTGCCCTACCTGCAGCTGCTACAGCGTGCACGACCTCACCTATGCGGAGAATCCCAAGCAGGGTGAGCGCCGTCGCCAGTGGGCCAGCTGCATGGTGGATGGCTTCAGCGACATGGCCGGTGGCCACGGTTTTCGCGCCAAACATGGCGAGCGCCTGCGTTATCGCGCCCTGCACAAGGTCAACGACTACAAGGCCCGTCAGGGGAAAGAGCACATGTGCGTCGGCTGCGGCCGCTGCGACGATCGCTGCCCTCACTACATCTCCTTTAGCAACATCATCAACAAGATGACCGATGTGGTCGAACAGACCATCGCGGCCGACCACGCGCAGGGGGCGAACTGATATGTGCCAGTGCCAACAAACCGCAACAGCAGAGCAGCAGGAAGTGGTTGAGAACCGCCTGCTGCCCAAGGCCTACACCATCCTGGCCATCGAGCGCCACACCGAGCTGGAGTGGAACTTTCGGGTCTCACGCGATTTTGATGTCCACTACGGCCAGTTTGTGGAGATCTCCCTGCCCACCGTGGGCGAAGCGCCCATCTCGGTCTCCGACTATGGCGATGGCTATGTGGATCTGTTGATCCGCAAGGTCGGCAAGGTAACCGATGCGCTGTTTGCCCTCGATGTGGGCGACAAGGTGTGGATGCGCGGCGTCCACGGCAACGGCTATCCGCTGGAGACCTACCGCAACCAGCACCTCATCGTGGTGGCGGGCGGCACCGGCGTCGCGCCGGTCAAGGGGCTGCTGCGCCGCTTCAGCAAACACCCGGAAGAGGTGAAATCCCTCGACATGATCCTCGGCTTCAAGAACGAGCAGGCGGTGCTCTATCGCCACGAGATGCCGCTCTGGGCCGAGCAGCAGAACCTCATCGTCACTCTGGACGAGGGCAAGGAGAGCGAGCAGTTTCGCATTGGTCGGGTCACCGACTACATCGACCAGCTGGATATTGCTGACAAGGAGGATATCCAGGTGATCGTGGTCGGCCCCCCCATCATGATCCGCTTCGTGGTGCTCGCCTTCCTCGAGCGGGGCATCCCCAAGGATCGCATCTGGGTCGACTACGAACGCCGCATGGCCTGCGCCGTGGGCAAATGCGGCCACTGCCGGATGGGCGACACCTATATCTGCGTGGATGGACCGGTCTTTCGTTTTGACCAGGCCCAGCATCTGATCGACTGAGGGAGAACACCATGAGTCTCGATATCGACATCATCAAGGCCCGCGCCAAAAATGAATACCGCCTCTCCAAGGTGCGCGGCGAAGCGATGATCAGCGTACGCATTCCCGGCGGGATCATGCCCGCCCACCTGCTGGCGGTGGCCCAGCAGATCGCCGAACAGTACGGCAACGGTCTGATCCACCTCACCACCCGCCAGAAGCTGGCGATGCCCGGCATCAAGTATCAGGACATGGACAAGGTCAACACCGCCCTCGAGCCCTTCATCAAGGAGATCGAGGTGGAGACCTGCGGCATTGAGGTGGATGACACCCGCGCCGGTTACCAGACCATCGGCGGGCGCAACATCGTCGCCTGTCAGGGCAACACCATCTGCCAGAAGGGCAATATCGACTGCACCGGGCTGGCCCAGCGGATGGAGAAGCATCTCTACCCCAACCCCTATCACCTCAAGATGGTGATCGCCGGCTGCCCCAACGACTGCGCCAAGGCCAACATGGCCGACTTCGGCATCCTCGGCATCGCCAAGATCCACTTCAATGCCGAGCGCTGCATCGGCTGCGGCGCCTGCGTCAAGGCATGCAGCCACCACGCAGTGGATTGCCTCGCCATCAAGCATGGCAAGGCGGTGAAGGAGGAGAGCAAGTGCATCGGCTGTGGCGAGTGCGTGCTGGCCTGCCCGACCCTCGCCTGGCAGCGGGATCCCAAGCAGCTCTACATGGTCAAGCTGGGGGGACGCACCAGCAAGAAGACCCCTCGTACCGGCAAGCTGTTCCTCAACTGGGTGACCGAAGAGGTACTGCACGCGGTGATCAAGAACCTGTTCGAGTTTGAGGCCGAGATGCTGGATGGCAAGCCCATCTACCTGCACATGGGTCACCTTATCGACCGGGCCGGTTATCACAAGTTCAAGGAGCGGGTGCTGCGCGGCGTCACCCTCAACCCGGAAGCCATGGTCGCTGACCGCATCTTCTGGGCCGAAGATCAGTACGTCGCCAACATGCACGTCAAAGCGGTGCAATAGGAAAAACCTCGTTTGGGGAAGCTGATCATAGTGGCCGACAACCGGTGGGGATCTGTCGTTGGCCCGGGCGTGGATCACGCTTCCCCCTTTTTCCTCTCACTGCACCTCAACCTCTTCTCCTCTTTTCGTCCTGCGCAGCCCGCTGCTGCCGGACCCGCATCCGGAGCCCGTTATGGACTTTCTCCCTCTCTTTTGTCAGCTGCAACAAAAGCCGGTGCTTATCGTCGGCGGCGGTGAGGTGGCGGTGCGCAAGGCGCGCCTGCTGCTCGATGCCAAAGCCCGGGTGACCATCAATGCCCCCCATCTCGAGCCCCAGCTGATGAGCTGGGCCGAGCAGGGACTGCTGACCGCCTGCGCTGCCGACTTTCACCCCGAGCTGCTCGATGGCAAATGGCTGGTGATCGCCGCCACCAACCAGCCCGAGATCAACCAGCAGGTCTTCAACGAAGCGAGCCTGCGCCAGATCTTCTGCAACGTGGTGGACTCTCCGGCCCACTGCAGCGCCATCATGCCCGCCATCATCGACCGCTCGCCGCTGATGGTGGCCATCTCCAGCGCAGGTTCGGCGCCGGTGCTAAGCCGCCAGCTGCGGGAAAAACTCGAAGCCCTGCTGCCGCAGCACCTCGGCCAGCTCGCGGCGCTGGCGGGCAAGCTGCGCGAGCGGGTCAAGGCCATACCGGACAAGCTGGCCCGACGCCGCTTCTGGGAGCGGCTCTTTAGCCATGAGCGACTGGCATGCCAGCTGGCGCGCGGTCAACAGCAGGCCGCCGAAGAGAGCATCAACGCGCTGCTCAATGAGCCACAACAGAGCAAGGGAAGCGTCACCCTGGTGGGGGCCGGCCCCGGCGATGCTGGCTTGCTCACCCTGAACGGCTTGCAGCAGCTGCAGCAGGCGGATGTGGTGGTCTATGACCGGCTGGTGTCGCAGGAGGTGCTGGCACTTGTTCGCCGGGATGCCGAGCGGATCTTTGTCGGCAAGGAGGCGGGCCGTCACTGCGTACCCCAACAGGCGATCAACCAGCTGTTGCTGGAGCAGGCTCGCCTGGGCAAACAGGTGGTGCGGCTTAAGGGGGGTGATCCCTTTATCTTTGGCCGGGGCGGCGAGGAGCTGGAGACCCTGGCCGAGGCGGGCATCCCTTTCTCCGTAGTACCGGGCATCACGGCGGCCTCAGGCTGCGCCGCCTATAGCGGCATTCCCCTCACCCACCGCGATCACGCCCAGCGGGTGCAGTTCATCACCGGTCACGACAAGGAGGGCAACATCGCGCAGGAGTGGCCGGCGCTGGCGGCCCCTCGCCAGACGCTGGTCTTCTACATGGGGCTGGCCCATGCCGGCCGCATTCAGGACGAGCTGCAGACCCACGGCCTGCCCGGCCACACCCCGGTAGCACTGGTGGAACAGGGAACCCAGCTCAGTCAGCGGGTGGTACGCGGCCAGCTGCAGCAGTTGGCGCAGCTGGCAACCCAGGTCGGCAGCCCGAGCCTGATCATCATCGGTTCGGTGGTGACGCTGGCTGACAAACTGGGCTGGTACGGCGAAGCCAATACCCTGGCCGGAGTGTAACCGCTCATAGAGCCCCCTTCAGCAGACTAGTAAAAAAGCGACGCAGGCCATGGCCTGCGTCGCTTTTATCGAAATTGGCAAACGGATTTATTCAAAGGAGATAGGGCCGGTCGAGCCTGCGTCATTGTCCTGCCACTCGCTTTCACCGCGTACTCGCGGATCGCCCTGCAGGGTATAGAGGATCATCCCCTGACGAAACTGCAGGGCACCGTCGGTGCGCTTGGCCTTCACCTTGACCTCGTTGACCCACACCTGCTCCTTGCCGTCGATCCGGATCTCGGCCACGGTCTGACCGGTGCCGCTGTTCTTGGCGGTCCACTTGCCCTGATAGGGAGAGTTGCCCTTGGCCATCGGCAACGCGGCCGCCTTGCCTGCCGACCAGGATTGCACGGTGCAAAGGCCGTTGGCGCGGTTGTCGTGCTTGATGGCGTAGTCGATGCTGGGCTCGCTGGTGGCGGAATCCGAGGTGATGCCGATCATGATCTTGCCGCTCTGGGCCGAATAGGCATTGGGGGCATCGGTTTTCAGGGTAGCCTTCTTGCCGTTGATGTAGACGCTGCCCCCTTCTCCCTTGACCTGGATATTCATGGGGCAGCTGGCGCTGAAGTTGGGCACGGCCGCCGCAACGCTGCCAGCATGGGCGGTGATGGCCAGGGTGATGATGGTCAACAGCGCTGATTTCTTGTGCATCTTGATACGCCTTGAGAGAGATGAAATTCATCCATGCCGGATGTCGTCCTGATGGCACACACTCTAGTGCTGACGGCTCACCGCCGCCCAGTTAAAAAATATGAAATCGGCAGCGGGCCATTATTAAAAAATATTAAAGATAGAAATCAAAAAGTTATGAGCATGCATTGGCACATTTTCCGCTGATGGCCAGGGAAGCGGCACCGCCAGCACCCACAAAAAAGCCGATAACCAGGTTATCGGCCTTTGCCAAAGCAGGGGGAGCGCAGGCTTAAACCAACACGGCGGTGCCGCTGATGCTGACCATCAGCATGCTGCCGCTTTGTCCCACCACCTCGTAGTCGATGTCGATGCCGACCACCGCATTGGCCCCCAGCGCCGCGGCACGCTCCTTGAGCTCGTCGAAGGCGATTTCCCGGGCCCGGGCCAGCTCTTTTTCATAGGCGCCGGAGCGACCACCGATGATGTCGCGGATGCCGGCGAACAGATCCTTGAACACGTTGGCGCCGAGAATGGCTTCGCCCACGACGATGCCGCGGTACTCGCGAATGGTCTTGCCTTCCAGGGTGGGAGTGGTTGAGAGGATCATCTTGATTTCCTTGTGGAGTGTACTGGGGAGACAGCCTAAAGCAGCGCAGGAGACCAGGCAAGCAGGCAGACTCGATACGTGCCAGCCAGACCCTGGCTGATCGTCTCCCATCTCCCACAGCCACAGCCCGATGAGAGGCTTGTTTATCGGCAGAAGTTATCGGCAAAAGACAACACCGGGCCGCCGACACGCCCCGTGCAGACGCCCCTTTCATTAGCCGATCCGGCTCAAACATCAAGTGACAAAACTATCAGTTGTGACCCATTTTGCCTTTCCCTAGGGTGAGTCTGTCCCGGCACCAGCGCGGGGACAGACCCACTTCGTCACGAGGAGAGCAGCATGATGCAGCAGGATACCCGACTACCTCACCCCACCCTCGCACTGGAGGCATGTTCCCCCGCCAGTCCGCTCGCCGACACCGCGATGGAGGCCATGTCATGACCACGATCGCCACCCTGGATCTGGGGGATCAAGGTCTGCTGGCCGCCTACCTGTCGGCCACCTCACCCGCCCTGCTCAACCAGACCTATGCGAACTTGCTGTTGATGCAGCAGTCCTTGGCCAATAGCGAGATCGACTCCACCCTCGCGGTAAAAATCGAGGCCTATCAGGCCCAGATGATGAATCAGGCACGCTATTACCAGCAGACCAACCTGTCCGGCCTTATCCACCTGCTGAGCAACGGCTCCAACTTCTACGCCCTGGTCGCCGCGTTCAACCGCCTGCTGGGTCAGGAAGACGACGCCGCCGTTCTCGCGGGCGGAGCCCGGCTGGGACAGCAACTGACGTCCCTCGTCGATCAGGCCCAGAGCTACCGGCTCAATGCCCAGGCACTCAATACCCGCGTGCAGGTGGCCTGGGGCTCCCTGCGCCCCCTGATGACCCAGTTCAACGGCGTCATCACCCAGCTCGAGCAGGATCTGATGGCCGACGCCAAGCGTCAGACCGAGATCATTGACGCCCTCAACCAGGCTATCGCCGCCAATATCCAGGCGATCGTCGATGAGGGCGGCAAGGCCGGTGAGGGGGTCAACCAGCTGGGACGGGCCATCGTCACCTCGCTGACGCTGGAGCAGAAACCGGCCGACAAGGGGGCCAAACCCGCCACCTCGCAGGAGATAGCCAAAGAGACCGATCAGCAGACCCAGTACATGATCTCCGGCCTCGAGGCGCTCTCCTCAGGCATCGCTGGCTCCAGTCAGGCGGCCCGCGAGCTCAAGACCAACACCGACAAGCTGGCCCAGGCCTACCAGGCACTGGCCGCCACCAACGCCCTGCTGAGCGTGGCCAAGTCGGTGCAGGCGCAAAACCAGCTGTTTGTCGACACCTACAGCCGGGTTGCCGACACCGTCACCCAGTTGCCCGCAGGCTGGCAGAAGGTGGCCGACGCCTATCAAGGGGCCGTGCCCGTGGTCACTGACCTCAACAGCCCCGACGACGTACGCCAGCTGCGGCGCACCGTGGCGCTCAACACCCAGTCCTGGCAGCTGCTCTCGAGCCAGGTTGACGACATCAAGGCAGCCTACGCCGGCAACGGCATCCTGCCCGACGCTTAATCCCACCACGCAAGGACACGCCAAATGGCCAATGCAACAACCATTACCATGGACCAGGGTATGGCCAACCAGGCTTCCCAAGCCATGCAGATCCAGACCTACTGCAACAGCGTCAAGCAGCAGGTGCCGGTGGACTTCAGCCAGTTCCCGAACCTCAAGGACAACCAGACCCAGATCAACCAGGGGCTCGATCTGGCGAAGGGGCACGCCGACCTCTATCTCAATACCATCCAGCCGCAGATCATCACCAACATCAGCAACATCTCCAACTACTTTGCCCTGCAAAACGCCATTCCGGCCGTGCTGCCGCCCGGCTCCACCAAGGCGCAGTGGCTCAGGCAGCTGAGCGTCATCAAGGAGCAGGCTACCGAATATCAGCGGCTCTCCGCCGACACCCGACTGGTGATCGTCAATCTCAACAACAACCTCATCACCGACTCCAGCAACTTCCAGGGAATCGTGGTGAACCTCAACAGCAAGGTGCAGGGGGATAACGGGGTGCTCGCCCAGCTCAACGGCGACATCGACAAGGTGAACTCGGCCATCGACGGCGCCATCGCCGGCATCGTCGCCGGGGGGCTGCTGGTGATTGGTGGCGCCTTCGTCACCGCCATCGGTGCCGTGGCTGACTTCGTCACCGCCGGCACCTCGACCCCGGTGGTCATCGGCGGGGTCGCCATGATGGTCGCCGGGGCCGGCGGCATCACGGCTGGCGCCATTGTGCTGCACAACTCGCTGGGCGCCCGCCAGGATCTGTACCAGAAACGCAGCAGCCTCAACAGCGAGGTGCTGATCGCCACCCAGATCGGCAACGGCTACAAGGGGCTGCAGGTGCAGGCGCAAAACGCCGTCACCGCCGCCACCCAGATGAGCAACGCCTGGGACTCCCTCACCTCCGATCTGGGCAGCCTGATCACCGACCTGGACAAGGGGATCACCAGCGGCGACGACATCCGTCAGCTCTGGCTGACCGCCGCCGACACCACGGTCAAGACGGTGCTCACCGACGTGACCACCATCAAGGCCCAGATGGCCGGGGTGAGCCCGCTGCAGGTGCCGCAGACCGACACCATCGCCAACTTCGTGGCGCGCCTGGCCGCCTAAACCACGGGAGGGCGGCCTGGCCGCCCTCTTTCATAAGGAGACCCCATGAGCAACGGCATTCTTTCCCAATCCATTGCCAACATGCAGCAGGCCGAAGCGACCATTCAGTCCTTCAGCGGTCTGCCGCAAAACGCCGTCAACATCCAGCAGAACGTCGGTGAGGTGGTTGCCGCCCTGCTGCCCCAGGTGCAAACCATGCAGCAGCAAGTCCTGGCATTTGCTGCCCGCCTGGAGCTGCAACTGACCCAGCAGCTGGCCAATACCGGCCCCTTCAACCCCGAGGCGCTCAAGACGTTCGTCGATCTGGTCCAGCAGGAGATCGCCCCCATCCAGACCCTGACCGCCCAGACCCTGATCGCCAGCCAGACCGCCAACGATCGCATCACGCAAGACAACATCGCGTTGCAACGGATCGGCGTGGAGCTGCAAGCCACCATCGCCGGGCTGCAATCCAACCTGGACGGCGCCCGGCAGGAGCTCGACTCCCTCAACAAGAAAAAACTCTACCTGCTGGGGCTGGGATTGCTGGGGCTGCCGGGCCTCATCGCCCTGGCCGTCACCCTGACGCAGACCCAGAACAAGGTGAGCAGCCTGGAGGGACAGGTGAACCAGATTGAAGGGCAGATCCAGCGTCAGCAAGGCTTCCTCGGCCAGACGACGGCGTTTTCCCAGCAATTTGGCTCCCTCATCGATCGGGTGAGCAAGGTGGGCAACACCATCAGCCTGCTCGGCGGCGACATTGCCAACGTCGCCCGCGATGCCGGGCAAGGAGATCCGGAGCTGGCGCGGCTGTTCTTCACCGCCGCCCTCACCGAGGTGCGCACCCTGCAGGTGGATGCCTCCTGATACCCCAGCAACAAAAAAGGAGAGGCCAGGGCCTCTCCTTTTTCATAGTGCGCGTTTCATGGTGCGCGGGGCCGTTGCCGCCCCGCCACATTTGCCCCAGGCGGCTTAGTGCAGCTTCAGGGTCGGGCGCAGCACCCGGTTGATGCGGCCCACCAGCATGATGAGGCCGGTCTTGACGTAGCCGTGCAGGGCGATCTGGTGCATCCGGTAGAGCGAGATGTAAACCAGACGGGCGATGTAGCCCTCCACCATCATGGAGCCGCGCATCAGGTTGCCCATCAGGCTGCCCACGGTGGAGAAGCGGCTGAGGGATACCAGCGAACCGTGGTCGTGGTAGAGGTAGGGCTTGAGCTCACCACCATTCATCTTGACCAGGATGTTCTTGAACGCCTGGGTCGCCATCTGGTGGGCGGACTGGGCGCGCGGCGGCACGAACTTGCCGTCCGGCTGCGGACAGGCGGCGCAGTCACCGATGACGAAGATGTTCTCGTCACGGGTGGTCTGCAGGGTCTCTTTCACCACCAGCTGGTTGATGCGGTTGGTCTCAAGACCGGCGATATCCTTCATGAAGTCCGGCGCCTTGATACCGGCCGCCCACACCATCAGGTCAGCTTCAATCAGCTCGCCATCCTTGGTGTGCAGACCCTCGCTGGTCGCTTCGGTGATCATGGTGGCGGTACGCACGTCCACGCCGAGCTTGACCAGCTCCTGGTGGGCGGCGCCGCTGATGCGCTCCGGCAGCGCTGGCAGGATGCGGGGGCCCGCTTCCACCAGGGTCACCTTCAGGCTGTCGGTGGTCAGGTTCTTGAAGCCGTAGGCGTAGAGCTGTTCAACCGCGTTGTAGAGCTCGGCAGAGAGCTCGACGCCGGTGGCGCCGCCGCCGACGATGGCAATTTTCACCTTGTCGCCCGGCTGGTACTCGGTGGCGAACTGCAGGAAGCGGTTCATCATGCTGTTGTGGAAGCGGTGCGCCTGGGTGGGGCTGTCCAGGAAGATGCAGTGATCCTTGATGCCCTTGGTGTTGAAGTCGTTGGAGACGGAACCGATGGCCATCACCAGGTAGTCGTAGGGCAGCTCGCGTTCGTTGACCACGATGTCGCCGTTATCGTCGACGATCTTCCCCAGCACGATGCGTTTCTCGTCGCGCTTGATGTCGGTCAGGGTACCCAGCTGGAAGTCGAAGCCGTGGTTCTTGGCGTGGGACTGGTAGCTCAGGGCATCGATGCCCGCGTCCATGGAGCCGGTGGCCACTTCGTGCAGCAGGGGTTTCCACAGGTGGGTACGGTTGCGATCAACCAGGGTGATCTTGGCCTTGTTCTTCTTGCCCAGCTTGCGGCCCAGGCTGGTGGCCAGCTCCAGACCGCCGGCACCGCCGCCGACGACAACAATATTGGTCATGGTTAATTACCTCGGTTCCATTAAAGCGAAGGGAGCCATCGGCTCCCTTGATAGTTGAATCCATGACGTGACGATCAATCAGGCTTCTTTGAAAGCCTTCATCTGTTGCAGGTGATGAGAGATGTTCTTGAACTTGTGTGTCTCTCGCTCATCCCACACGATGTTGTAATAATTCTTCAATTCACGCTCAGTTTCGCCATTATCGCGCACTTCATCCTGAACGGAAAGGATGCAGAGGCAATTTCCTGAATTTTTACTACGAAATTCAGACACACATTTGGTGCCGATATCCTCGTACTCTTCCGGTCGGTCAATCTTGCCCTGCATGGTGATTTCGGGGTGCAGGTTGGGGTTGAAGATCACCTGCTTGATGCCGCACAGGAAGCCGATGCGCTCGCTCCAGTACCCACCCAGCCCCACCCCGCAGATGAGGGGTTTGGGATCGGTACTCATGTCGAGCTGCTTCTTCACTTCCTTGAGCAGGTGGCTCATGTCATGACGGGGGTGAACCGTGCTGTAGTGCACGAAACGCACATCATCATCAATAAACTGCAACTGCAGCACTTTCTCGTGATTGCCCGGGCTGGTGGCATCGAAGCCATGCAGATAGATGATCATGGATAAGACCTCAGGATCTGTGTCGGTTTTATCGAAGCTACCCCAGCGGCGGGGCCCTGCGCCACCAAAACATCCTACTTTCTTGCTTTGGATCACGCCCTCGGTTACGGATGAAACCAGACGGCGCGCCGCCGTCCACTGCCGGCTATCAATCTGAGAGCCCGACCGACCGAAATGATAACCGGGCTACCAATCTGAAAGCCCGCCCCCATCGACTGGCAAACGATTGTCAGCCATCGGCGCGTGCAAGCGTGATCCCGCCTGCAAAAATGCGCATGAACAGGGTCAACAGACACCCATGCCTGCCGGCTGAGCACGGTTCCTGCACTCTCCCTGCGATACCGCGTGAAGGCAACTTTCGCCTGCGCGGCCGGATCCAGGGCGACCCGGACCCCATCCATGAACGGGACAGCTAGCCTGCCCCATCTTGCCCGGCCAGAGCCGCCGGGTCGCAAGGAGTGATCTGTTCATGAACCAGACCCAGCCCCCCGGGGCGGCCAAGGGCCGCGCCATCGACGAAGTGGAGCGCCTGCTCCCCCCCGGCCAGCTCTTTACCCTCGGCCTGCAGCATGTGCTGGTAATGTATGCCGGCGCCGTGGCGGTGCCGCTGGTCATCGGCGGCAGCCTGGGGCTGCCCAAGGATCAAATCTCCTATCTCATCAGTTCGGATCTCTTCTGCTGCGGCATCGTCACCCTGCTGCAGTGCCTTGGCATCGGCCGTTTCGCCGGCATCCGCCTGCCGGTCATCATGTCGGTCACCTTCGCCGCCGTCATGCCCATGCTGGCCATCGGCACCAACCCGGCGCTGGGGCTGACCGGCATCTTCGGCGCCACCATCGCCGCCGGCATCCTCTCCACCCTGTTGGTGCCGCTCATCGGCCGCTTGATGCCACTCTTTCCCACCGTGGTGACCGGGGTGGTCATCACCTCCATCGGCATCAGCATCATGCAGGTGGGCATCGACTGGATGGCGGGGGGCAAGGGCAACCCCGAGTACGGCAGCCTGCGCTACATCGGCACCAGCTTTCTGGTGCTGGCCTTCATCCTGCTGGTGACCCGCTTCACCAAGGGCTTTTTCAGCAACATCTCGGTGCTACTCGGGATCATCTTCGGCTTCGGGGTGGCCATCGCCATGGGGGAAGTGAGCCTGGACGGACTGAGTGAAGCGGCCTGGTTCGCCCCCATAGTGCCGTTCGCCTTCGGCTGGCCCACCTTCGATCCCATCTCCATCGCCACCCTTACCGTCATCATGTTGATCACCTTCATCGAGTCGATGGGGATGTTTCTGGCGCTCGGCGACATCGTCGGCCACCCGGCCAGTCGGGGCGACATAGTGCGCGGCCTGCGGGTGGATGGCATCGGCACCATCATCGGCGGCATCTTCAACAGCTTCCCCCACACCTCCTTCTCCCAGAACATCGGCCTGGTGAGCGTGACCGGGGTGTCGAGCCGCTGGGTCTGCGTCATGTCGGGGGGGATCCTGCTCGCCTTCGGCCTGGTGCCCAAGATGTCGGTGCTGGTCGCCTCCATTCCCCCCTTCGTGCTGGGGGGCGCCGGCATAGTGATGTTCGGCATGGTGCTGGCCACCGGCATCCGCATCCTGGCCAGGGCCGACTACAACAGCAATCGCCACAACCTCTACATCGTCGCCATCAGCTTAGGGATAGGCATGATCCCCACCGTCTCCGGCCACTTCTTCCAGCACTTCCCCGCTGCCCTGCAACCGCTGTTTCACAGCGGCATCCTGCTGGCCACCCTCAGCTCGGTGCTGCTCAACCTCTTTTTCAACGGCTACCAGCCGGACCTGCGCCACCAGCCGAGGCCCCTGCTGGTGGGGCCGGTGCGCCCGCCCGATCAGCCGCAACCAGGCAAACCCGCCCCATAAAAAAACGCCGGGCAGCATGGCTGCCCGGCGGTTTCATTCAGCAAGCCTGTGTTAGCCGCGGGTCTGGGCGAAACGCTCCACCGCCGCTTCCACCAGCGCCAAGCTCCCCTGCCAGAAGGCGCTCTGGCGGATGTCCTGGCCCAGGTGCTTGGCCACCAGATCTTCGGCGCTCATGCGCCCGGTATCGCGCAGCAGGTCGCGATAGGCCTGGGCCACATTCGTTTCCCCCGCCGCCTGACGGCTCATCAATTGCTGATAGACGCCGAGACTGAACAGATAGCCGAACAGGTAGGGGTAGTTGTAAAAACCCAAGCCCGCGATGGAAAAGTGCGCCTTGGCCGCCCAGAACAGCGGGTGATAGCGGCACAGGCTCTGCTCGTACCAGCGGCCCCAGGCCTCGTCGGTCAGCGCCTTGAGCCGCGCCGGCGAGACATAGCCCGCCGCCCGCTCCGCCACCAGCGCCCGCTCGAAATCGAAGCGGGCCGGGATATTGACCAGGAAGGTGGCGGCGCCGTCGGCTTCCGCCCAGGCGATGGCCTGCTGCTCTTCGGGAGTCTGCGCCTGCTCGAACAGGGCACTGCGCACCAGGGTCTCGGCGAAGATGGAGGCGGTCTCCGCCAGCGTCATGGGGTAGCTGCGCTGGCTCATGGGCAGATCGCGAATGAGCCAGTTGTGCCAGGCGTGGCCGAGTTCGTGGGCCAGGGTGATGACGTTGTCCATGGTGCCGGCATAGGTGATGAAGACCCGCGGCTCCACCGGTTCGGCAAACTTGGTGCAGTAGGCCCCGGTGCGCCGGTTGGGGGTGGGCGCGGCATCGATCCACCCCTTTTTAGCCATCATGCGGGCAAACTCGCCCATCTCGGGATCAAAACGAGAGAACGCCTCGGCGATGATCTCGATCGCCTCCTCGAACGGGATCTCGCGGCTCACCGCGGCCGGCGGCGGGGCAAACAAATCCTCCGGCCCCAGCTCCTCGATGCCGAGACGCTCGGCCATCAGCCCCAGCGCCCGCTGACCGAGCCCGCGTGCGCGCCAGGTCTCCTGCATCAGGGTATCCAGGGTCGCCCGCTCGATATGGCTCTGATGGCAGGAGAGATCGAGCGCATCGAGCTGGCGGCTGCGGCCGCGCTGGCGCGAAAGCTCAAGCCGCCAGCCGTTGATGGCGTTGAGGATGGCGGCCACCGTCTCCTGCTCCCCCTCCCAGCCGGCGCTGATGGCATCGAACGCCTCCCGGCGCAGGGCACGCAGCGGGCTGGAGAGCAGGTTGCTCGCCTCGGCCAACCCCATCTCGCGGCCATCGGTCACCAGCCGGATCTTGCCCACCAGATCGTTGTAGAGGTTGCCCCAGGCGTGCAGGCCGTCGGTGCCAAGGCCGATCACCAGCTGCTCCGCCTGCACCGGCAGGCGCTGATCCTGCAAGCGGCGCTCGTGACGCAGCCGGTACGCCTCCTCCCCCAGCAGGGAGTCGGCCATCAGCTGCTCAAATTCAGCCTCCGGCAGGGCCAGCATCAGATCCTCGACCGGGGCCAGGGTCTTGAACAGATCGGCATTGAGGGCACGAGCGCGGGAGGCCAGCTGCTTGGCCAGCTCGTCACGGGCATCCTGACTGCCCCGACAGGCTGCCAGCACGGCCAGGTTCCAGCCGATGTTGCGAATGCGCTGGGCCCGCAGCCGCACTTCACGCAAGAAATCCTGCAGTGCCTGCGCATTGGCCCGCACGGCACCAAGCCCCTCGATGAACAGACCGAGTTCGTCCACACTGGCGCGTGCCAGGGCGAGATCGGCGGCCACCTGCGGGCAGTCGAGGGCGGGATAGATATGCTGGTTTTGCCACTGTTGTGGGTAGATTCGTTGCTGCATCAAATGCTCGTCATCAGGTTGCGGGGCCGAGCCCCTTTGAATGCGCGTGGCGAGCCACAGGGCCCGCCACCAGGATAAAAACCGCCGTGCTGCCTACACCAGCCGCTCGAGGCGGGCGACCGCCTCTTCCACATAATCGAGGCTCTCCTGCCAGAAGGCAGGCTCACGGATGTCGACCCCCAGATGCTTCTCCACCAGCTCTTCTGCGCTCATGCGGCCGGTGTCGCGCAGCAGCTCACGATAGGCGTGGACGAACTCGCGCCCCGCCCGCGCCTGCTGGGCATAGAGCCCCAGGCTGAACAGGTAGCCAAACAGGTAGGGGTAGTTGTAGAACCCGAGCTCGGCGATGGAGAAGTGGCCCTTGCTGGCCCAGAACAGCTCGTCATATTGACTCAGGGTGTCACCATACCACTGCTGCTGCGCCGATTTCATCATCTGCCGCAGCTGGCCGGCCCCCACGTAGCCCTCCTCCCGCGCCGCCACCAGGGCCCGCTCGAAGGTAAAGCGGGCCGGCACGTCGAGCAGCAGGCTGGCGGCCCGCTCCCCGTCCAGCCAAGCGATGGCCCGGCGCTGCTCCATGTTGTCGGTGGCCGCCAGCAGGGCATCGCGCACCAGTGCCTCGGCAAACAGAGAGGCGGTCTCCGCCAGCGTCTTGGGGTAGTCACGCTGCTCCAGCGGCAACTCCCGCAGCAGCCAGCTGTGCCAGGCGTGCCCCAACTCATGAGCGAGCGTGATGACGTTGTCCAGGGTCCCCTCGAAGGTGAGAAACACCCGCGGCTCGGGCGGATCGGCATACTCGGTGCTGTAGGCACCGCTGCGCCTGTGCTCGCTCGGGGCGGCGTCAATCCAGCCATTGGCCGCCATCATGCGGGCAAAGGCCCCCATCTCGGGGTCAAAGCCGGCGAAGGCGTCGGCCACCAGGGCCAGCGCCTGTTCGAAGCCGATCAGGCCGCTCGCCGCAGCCGGCGCCGGGGCATAAAGATCCCAGGGGGCGAAGTAGTTGATCTGCTGGGCGCAGGCCATGGCGCGCAGAGCCCGTCGCCCCAGCTCCTTGTGCTCGCCTGCCGCCGTCATCAGGGTCTCCAGGGTCACCCGCTCTAGGTGCCCCTGATGGCAGGAAACGTCGAGCGCATCCCACCTGCGTTCCCTGCCACGCTGGCGAGCCAGCTCGTTGCGCCAGCCGTTGATGGCGTTGAGGATGGCGGCCACCGTCTCCTGCTCCGCCCCCCAGGCGGCCTGGATGGCGTGCCAGGCGGCGGCGCGCCGCGCCCGCTGCGGGTGGGCCAGCAGGTTGTCCGCCTGGGCCAGCCCCATGGGCTGCCCCTCCACCACCGGCCTGAGCCTTCCGACCAGGTTGCCGTAGAGATCCCCCCACCCCTGCAGGCCGTCCACGCTCAGCCCCGCGATCAGCTGTTCGCTCTCCAGAGAGAGCCACTGATCCTGCTGGCGCCGGTCGTGACGAATGACGTAGGCGAGCTCGAACAGCTCGGGATCCTGCAGCAGGGCGCGCACCTGCTCCTCGGGAGCGCGCACCCAGAACAGGGTCACCGGCTTGCAAAGCTGGGTCAGGCTCGCCTGCAACTGCTGGCCGCGGGAGAGCAGCACCCGGGCCGCCTCGTCGCGCCCATCCCGGCTGAGCCGGTTGTAACCGTAGGTCTGGCAGTTCCACTCCAGCCGGCGCACCTCGCGCCAACAGGCCCTGATGGCCCGAAGCAGATGGCGCAAGGCATTGATGTCGTTGGTTTTGGTGAGTTCATCCAGCAGGGGTGGCAGGCGGTTAAGGGCCTCGCGAGCACGCTGGAAATCGGCGTCGATCGCCGGGCAGTCGGGGGCGGCATAGATGTGATCATCCAGCCAAACGGGTGGTTTCATGACCTTCCTTGTCTGTTTGCGTCCATGTGGGCTGACCCCGCCTCTGTGAGCGGGTGTCTGCCGGATAGTACGAAGGGGGCAGGTCCTTGCCTAGCCCCCATCCGAGGCAACAGACGAGACAGTATCTGACGGGATGACCTCCATCGCAGGGATATGCCCCGCGAGGGTCAGCCCGCCACCACTATTTGGCGGGCTTGAGCTTGCCCACCAGGGTCATGGCCAGCACCAGTACCAGCCCGGCCACCACGCCGGCCACGGCGTTGAGCAGGGTCGGCGTCACCAGCGCGAGGGCGGCGCCAATCGCAGGCAGGGTAGCCACGGCGGCGGCGGCCCCTTCAATCAGGTGGTGCACGAAAGGCCAGCCGTGCACCAGGATGCCGCCCCCCACCATGAACATGGCGATGGTGCCGACCAGTGCCAGCAGGTGCATCAGCCGCGGTGCCGTCACCAACAGCCCCTGCCCCACCGCCCGGCGCAAGGCACTGCCATCGGGTTTTTGCAGCAGGTGCAGGCCGATGTCGTCCAGCTTGACGATGAGCCCCACCAGGCCGTAGACCCCCACCGTCATCAGCAGGGCGATGCCCGCCACCACCGACAGCTGCAGCGCCAGGCTCGCCCCCTGTACCGTGCCAAGGGCGATGACGATGATCTCGGCCGACAGAATAAAGTCGGTACGAATTGCCCCCTTTATCTTCTGCTGTTCAAACGCCACCAGATCATCGGGAACGGGGGCCGTGTGCGCCTCCCCCTCGCTCGCCTCATGGGGCAGAAACTTGTGGGCCAGCTTCTCGGCCCCCTCGAAGCAGAGGTAGGCGCCCCCCAGCATCAGGAGCGGGGTGATGAGCCAGGGCACCAGCGCACTGATGGCGATGGCGGCAGGCACCAGAATAAGCTTGTTGCGAAACGACCCCTTGGCCACCGCCCACACCACCGGCAGCTCCCGCTCGGCGCGCACCCCGGAAACCTGCTCGGCATTGAGGGCCAGATCGTCTCCCAGCACCCCGGCGGTCTTCTTCGCCGCCATCTTGGTCATCAGCGCCACATCGTCGAGCACGCTGGCAATATCGTCGAGCAGGGCCAACAAACTGGTTCCGGCCATATCAGAGAATCCTTATGTCAGTAGAAGAGAGCTTCCCGCAGCACACCACGCGCTTGTTGGCCACGACCTTGGTCATCAGCGCCACGTCGCCCGGTACGCTGGCAATATCGCCCGGCAGGGCCAACAAACTGGTTCCGGCCATATCAGAAAATCCTCATTAGGGTGACAAGGGCCCCACTGTTAGCCGATTTGCATTGCAGGCTCCGAGAGCGATGCCGGCCGAAGGGGGATCCCTATTGCGGGAAAAGATGGCACAGTGTAACGAGAAGCCGCCCGTTCGGCAGCAACCACATCAGGGTCATTTGGCCTTGATTTATCCGGTGCCCGCAGGCCCAAGGAGTATTCCATGCAACCCTGGCAACCGCTGATCGCATTCTGGTTTGGCGAAGAGACCGACCACGTCACCCGCGCCAAACGCCAAGCGCCCCTGTGGTGGGGCAAAAACAGTGACACCGACGCCCTGCTCGCCAGCCGCTTCGGTGATCTGGCTGCGGCAGCCGCCGCCGGTGAGCTCGCCCACTGGGCCGACGCGGCCGAGGGCCGGCTGGCCCTTATCCTGCTGCTGGACCAGCTGCCGCGCAACATCCATCGTGGCACTCCCGCCGCCTTTGCCCAGGATGCCAAGGCGCGGGATCTCTGCCTCAAGGGGCTCTCTCTGGGGGCGGATCTGGCGCTGCCACCGCTGGGGCGGGTCTTTTTCTATCTGCCGCTGGAGCACGCCGAGTCCCGCGAACAGCAGGCCAGAAGCGTGGCCCTGTTCGAGGGACTGGCGGCCGAGCAGGCAGACGGCCCGGCGCGGGAGACCTTCGCCGGCTTTGCCGACTTTGCCCGCCGCCATCAGGTGATCGTCGAGCGTTTTGGCCGCTTCCCCCACCGCAACGCCATCCTGGGCCGCCAGGACACCGCCGAGGAGGCCGCCTTCTTGCTGCAACCGGGCTCGGGCTTTTGAGCCTCATTTCATATGCGCATAAAAAAACGGGCCCGAGGGCCCGTTTTGCATGGGAATGGCGGGGTCATGCCGCCTCCGCCAGCTCCTCTTCTTTTTTCTGATAAGCCTGCGGCGAGAGGCCCAGCAGCTCCTGCACGGTGGAAGCTACCGTGATGGAGGAGATGGTGCCCACCAGGATGCCGGCGAACAGGGTAAAGGAAAAGCCGTAAAGGGCGTCGCCACCGAACAGCAGCAGGGCCCCCACCGTGAACAAGGTGGTGCCCGAGGTGATCATGGTGCGGCTGAAGGTGGCCTTGATGGCCACGTCGGAGCAGTCGTGGATCCCCATCTGGGTGCGCGAGCTGAGCAAGTCCCGCAAGCGGTCGGAGATGACGATGCTGTCGTTGAGGGAGTAGCCGATCACCGCCATCAGACCGGCGATGACGTTGAGGTCGAACTCGATGTTGAACAGCGCCAGCAGCCCCAGCGCCACCAGGCCGTCGTGCAGCACCGACACCAGGATGCCGATGGCCTGGCGCCACTCGAAGCGCACCGCCAGGTAGGCGGAGATGGCGAGCGAGGCCACCAGCACCGCCAGCATCCCCTGCTGGAACAGTTCGGCGCCCACCTGGGGGCCGACGATGGTGGTGCGCAGCAGCTCCACCGGCAGGTTGAGCTGCTGACCCAGCATCACCGCCAGCTCCTCGGCCGCCCAGGGCAGCTCGTGGGGCGGCAGCTTGATCAGCCACTCGCCGGGCACGCCGGCACCGTGCAGCTCGACCACGCCCGCCAGGGGGGCCGTCAACAGGGCGTTGAGCTCATGGGCCTCCTTCAGGGTCTGGATGCGAAACTCCAGCAAGATGCCGCCGGTGAAGTCGAGACCGAGGGAGAGGCCGTTGATGGCGAGCACCGCGATGCTCGCCACGGTCAGCAGCACGGAGGCCCACAGGCCGATGTAACGCCAGCGGGTCAGCCCCATGGCAATGATCATTCTCAGCATTGTTGTTCCCTCGATAGCAGATGGCTCTGGCTTCCCGCAGGGAAGCGCATGACGCGGGCGCGGAGCAGGCTCGAACGCGCGGCGCGATGACACAGGTGGTGGTCAGTCATGGTCACACCCTCAGCAGCTTGGCGCTGCTCTTGCCCCACAGGGGGTTGATGATGGCGCGCGTGCCCCAGATGCCGGTCACCATGCTGGAGATGAGGCCCAGGATCAGGGTGATGGAGAAGCCCTGCAGCGGCCCGGAACCGATGGCATAGAGCACCACGGCGCAGATCAGGGTGGTGATGTTGGCATCGAAGATGGTGCGAAACGCCGAGCGGTAACCAAAGTCGATGGCGTTGGCCAACGAGCCCCCCTCCCGCAGCCGGTCCTTGATCCGCTCAAAAATCAGCACATGGGTATCCACCGCCATGCCGACGGTGAGCACCAGACCGGCGATCCCCGGCAAGGTCAGTACGGCGCCCGGCAGCACTGCCAGCATGCCCACCTGCATCAACAAGTTGGCGATGAGTGCGGTGATGGCGACCCAGCCGAACTTGCGATACCAGGCCATCATGAACAGCATCATGCCCGCCATGCCGAACGCCAGCGCGGTGAAGCCCGCCTCGATGTTCTGCAGACCCAGGGTCGGGCCTATGCTGCGCTCTTCCAGGATCTTGAGGGGCGCGGTGAGGGCGCCGGCGCGCAGCAGCATGGCCAGCTCCTGGGCTTCCGGCAGGCTGCCGATCCCGGTGATGCGGAACTGGTTGCCAAGGGCGGTCTGGATGGTGGCGACGTTGATCACCTCGCTCCTGGCCCGCAGCTTGCCTTCGGCATTGGTCTTGTACTCGGTAAAGACGGTGGCCATCGGCTTGCCCACGTTCTGACGGCTGAACTGGTTCATCTTGCTGCCGCCCAGGCTGTCGAGCACGATGTTGACCTGGGGTTGCCCCATCTCGCCCATGTTGGCGCGGGCATCGACGATGTGCTCGCCGGTCAGCACCGGCTTGCGAGCCAGCCCCACCGCCTGGCCGTTGCGATCCGCCATGAAGAAGCGGCTGTCGGCCTGGGCCTCGTAGAAGGCCAGCGAGGCGGTAGCCCCGATCACCTCTTTCGCCTGCTTGGGATTGTGCACCCCGGGCAGCTCGATGCGGATGCCGTCCTGGCCCTGGCGCTGTACCGAGGCCTCGACGATGCCGAGCTCGTTGATCCGCTTTTTCAGGATCGACAGGTTCTGGGTCACCGCGTTGTTGGCCAGCAGGGTACGCTCGGCCTCGCTCATCACCAGCCGCAGCTCGTTGCCGCTGCGCTTGAGGGTCCACTGATCCTGCCGGGTGCCGGCGGAATCCTTGATGATGGTGAGCCAGGGCGCCTGATCGGCCACCTCAGGCAGAATCACCCTCACCTCCCCTTCGCTCACCCGGGCCACGTTGGCGCCGCGCAGGCGCGCCTCGCGAAACTGGGTGCGCAGCATGTCCACCAGGTTCTTGGTCTGGTTGTCGACCACGAAGCTCAGATCGACCCCGATCAGCAGCTGGGAGCCGCCGCGCAGATCCAGCCCGAGCTTGATGGGGGCGGCGCCGAGCTGGCTGATCCAGCCAGGGGCGTTGGAGTAGAACTCCAGGGTCAGCGCCGAGCTGTCATAGCCCTGTTGCTCCAGCAGCTGCTTGGCGCGCTGCTGTTCGGCCTGGCTGGCAAACACCAGCTCGACCCGCTCGCCCTGTTGCACCTGCTTGAGTGGCTCGATGCGGTTGTCGGCCAGCAGGGTACGCTGCGCCTCGGTCAGGCTGGTCTGGCCGTGCAGACCGAGAGAGGGCTGCTCACCGAAGAAGGTGGGCAGGGAGTAAAACGCAAAGGTGAACAGCATGAGCAGCAGCAGGGCGTACTGCCACATGTTCATGCGGTTCAAGGTGATACGACTCTTTTTTCTCATGAAATCAGCCTCTGTCAGGAGAAGGCTGCGCACTCGCCACGCTGGCGGCACGCAAGAAAATACGAATGAGACAGTGGCCCGTTCACGCGCGGTGAGCAGGCAGCAGGAGGCGATGAGGTGGTGCGAAAAGACCGGACCCCATCGGGATCAGGCGAGGTAACTCTGACAGAAACGGTATTGCAGGTGCTGGCGTTGCAACCGGTGCCGATGGATGGAGGCAAACCGATCGCGGAAACTGTGTTTGCGATAGAAGAGGGCGGCATAGAACAGCAGGCCGCACAGCAGCAGCAGGATCGCCTGCTGGGACCAGCTCATGATCAGCTGGTACACCACGTTGCCGGGCTGATGATCGCTGCGCAGGGAGTGTTCGAGCCGCAGCAGGTGATTCTGGTGGGAGCTGACGAACTTGACGACCCCGTCGTCGCTGTCGCTGGCACTGTGGATCACCTGACCGCCATCGGTCGGCGCCGCACTCTCCCCCATCAGCTGTACCTGCTGGGTCGACTGCTGGGCTGCGGGCAGCTTGAACCCCTCCACCGAGAGGGTAGAGAACAACAGAGCGAGGGTGATGAGCAGGGTCATCAGCGCCAGTTTCACTTTGTCGGTCAGGCTCAAAAAGTTAATTCCCGCATAATAGAAAGGGCAAACTACCACAGGGGCCCCGCCAGAACAAGGGCATGGGGGCCGGCCGGCCCCTGCCCTGCGGCCCCCTTGGCGCCATTATCCCTCCGACATCTGCCTGAAATCGCGGGCATAGCCCTTGAGCAGGCTGTAGAGGTGGGCCCGCTGGGAGATGTCCAGCGACTGGCTGAGATCACTCAGCCAGTTGACGGTACGCTGGCGCGACTGATCGGTGTAGCCGGTGAACCGGCCATCCATCAGGCCGTCCCCCTGTTGCAGCAGGGCGGTGAGCTGGGCGCCGAAGTCCTGGCTCTGGCGCTGCTTCATCAGCCGGTCCAGCTCCTTGGTCCAGGCGGTCTGAAACTCAAGCCAGGGAGCCTGCAGTTCGTACTGCCATTGGGCCCACTGGGCCACCAGCGGGGCCTGGGCCGGTTTTACCTCGCCAATCCAGAACACCAGCCGCTCGTTCATCTTGTCGCGAAACTCCTTGAGCATCTCCTCCCTGGGCTTGTCGGCAAACTCCTTTTCCCGTTCCGCCTGACGGGTGAGCCGGTCCTTCATGAACATGGCCACCTGCGCCTCGGTCAGGGTACGCGCCAGCCGCACCGCCCGCGGCACCGTGTTCTCCAGGGTGCGGGTCAGGCTCTGCTGGGCCGCATCCAGATGGCGGGAGACCTGGGCCGGGGTCATGGGGCTCGCCACCGCCTTGGCCAGCGCATCGAGATCGTCGGCATAACGGGGCACCTCTCGCTGGCGGTGCCAGGCCATCAGCCCCTTCACTTCGTTGTCCAGCAGCCGCTTCTGACTGCGATCCAGCGAGAAGTAGTCGTCCAGCTGCCAGACGATGGCCACGTCGAGCCAGTAATAGACGACCCGGGTGGAGCAGCCGGCCAGCAGCAGACAGAGCAGCAGCAGACTCCAGCTACTGGGCTTGCGCCAGGAAAAGGTGGTCACCATGCAAGGCTCCAATGTTGATGAAACAGGATTGACGCAACGGATGATTCATACTGCCTGATGCCTACTCCAGCCGCTGCCGATTGAGATCGATCAGCGCCTGGTAGTCGGGCCCCGGCTGCTGCTCGGCCATCAGCAGCGCCCACAGCAGCCCGATGTAATCGACCCAGGGCAAAAAGGCCCGGCTCTGAAAACCGCGCGGGCCGACCGGCCCCCCTGCCCGCTCGCAATAGCTCTGCTCCAGCGCCTCGCGCTGGGCATCCTGCCAGTTGTGGGTGCGCTGGATGCTGGCCACCTCGAAACCGGGATGCCCGGCGGCGCCATACTCCCAGTCGATGACCCAGGGCCGACTCCCCAACAAATTAGCCGGATTGAGATCATGATGGCAAGGGAGCCAGCAATCGGCGGGTTCGCGGCTGGCCAGCAGCCCCCGCTCCAGCGCCGGCAGCCAGGCCGGCACTCGGGCCAGCCGGGCACGATAGCCGGCGCTGTGGGCCCGCACCGCCATCACCACGGTCGGCACCGGCAACCGGTGCAGGCGCGTCAGCACCCCGGCCAGCAGCACTGGCTGCAACGCAGCCGGGGGCGGCGCCGCCAGCCAGTTCGGCTCGTCGCACCAGTCCAGCAGCATCAGGCCAGTGGCAGGATCGCTGTGATGGCAAGGCAAGGCCAGCCTCTGCCCCACGGCCCCCTGATAGAGCTGCCATTCGGTGGCCCGATCGATGCCAAGGCGCACCGGATCGGGGTGGCCCTGGCGCAAAAAGTGACTGCGCCCCGAGGGGAGGCGCAGTCGATAGTTGCAGTTGGTCAGGCCGCTGGCCAATGGCTCCAGCCGGCCCGAGCGCCAGGGCGGCGGCAGGCGGGCCAGCAGGGCGCGCTCGGCCGCTTCCAGAGAGGCCTCGCTCGACTTACCAACCAAAGGTGGACTTCTTGGCCTGCTTGCGGATCTCTTTCTGATCGGCCCACAGCAGCTCGCCGTTTTGCAGATCCATCAGGTTCATGGTCATCTGGTAGTAGACATCCTTCACCTTGCCGTTGTCCTTGACGATGCTGGCGAGGTTGCCATAGACCATGTAGCGGGCGCCGGTCTGCTTGCCCAGGCGCACCATGGAGGCAGGATCCACCATGCCGCTGCTCTGCTGGTATTCGAGCTGCTGCTTGACCGCCGCCACCTTGCTCATGTCGACGAAGCGGAACTTGCCGGCGCGCAGCAGCTTGGTACGGATGGTGTCGGTGATGGCTTCGGTGTCGATGTGTTCGGAGGTCTTGTTGCGGATGGAGTCCATGAACATCACCGGACGGCCGCCGGCGGTGATCTCGCTGGTGGCCGGCGACGCCAGCATGGAATCCGCCATCTTGTCGGCGATGGCCTGCAGATCGCTGGAACCGTAATCGACGGTCACCGTCTCGGTTTCGGTCGGATCGCCATAGCTGACGGTGGTGCTGGAGCAGCCGCCCAGCAGCAGGGCGCCAGTCAGGATCAGCAGGGCATGATTCATTTTCATCAGTAGGATTCCTCAATCACTTCGCGTACGTAAATCCGGTAGCCCCGGGCGGCCGGGCTCGGCGCCAGGGCAGACAGGGTGCGGGTCTGATAGCCGTGCAGCTTGAGCGGCGTCCAGCCGCGGCCATCGCTGGCCACCTCCTGCCCCGCCTCATCATACCAATAGAACAGGTATTGCAGCTTGTTGTCACCGCGCTGGGTGCTGGCCGCCGCCACATTGACCTGCAACAGGCCGTTTTGTTCGCGCCGGCTGAGCTCGGTCAGGGTGACATTGACGTTTTGATGCTGCTCCGCCACTGGCGCGGCGCCCGCCGCCCCATAGAGCGCCACGCCGGAGGTATTGGTGGCGCAGCCTGCCAGCAGCAGAACCAGGCCCAGAGCCAACCCGTGTGCTTTCATCTTGCTCTCCTTGCCGGCGACCCCGAGGGGCCCGACCGGTCACTCATGTGTATTGCCATCGTTCGCCGTCACAGCGGCATCACCCGCGTCGTCAACCCAGCGCCGAGCCGCTGCACCCACACCAGGGTGGTGCGTCCCTGGTGGATGGTGAGCGGCAATTGCCGCTGGGCAGCACCAGCCCCCAGGGTAAGGTTCACCTCGCCCGCAGGCAGCATCCCCTGCCAGCTCGCAGCCTGCGCCGGCAACGTCAGCCAGCTGCGGGTGTCAGCCCGCTCCGAGAGGGTATTGAAGATGCCGACCAGAATGTTGCCCACATCGCCCCCCTCCTTGGCCGCGGTGCGCCGCACCTGCTCCTTGGCCACCAGCCGCAGCGCCTGGCGGGTCAGCATGCCGGGCAGCCGTTCCTGCAGATCTTTGGCCGCCAGCGCCTCCAGCCTGACCAGCTCGCTGGTCTGCTCGACCCGCTTGCCCACCGATACCGTGAGCGGTCCGGTGTCGCTGGCCCGATTATCGTAATAGGGGATGGCCACGGTAAAGGTGCGAAAATCGCCGCCGGAGGTGGCAATGGGCAGCGGCAGGAACAGCTCGCGCCGTGCCGGGATCAGCCCATCTTCAAACAGCACCACCAGCTGGCCCTGATCCTTGGCCAAGGGCGGCGCCTTGCGGCCCACCTTTTTCTCGGTCTCGCGGATCTCGTCCGCGGCGCCACGCAGTACAGCCAGGCGCAGCAAGGCATCCTGCAGACTGCGGTTGTCTGGCGCTATCTGGTAACCACGCTGATAGTCGACCCAGGCATCGTTGAGATCGCCGGCCGCCTCATAGAGCACGCCGGAGAAATAGAAGGTGTAGGCGTTCTGAAAACCGTTCTTGACCCGCCCGATCAGCCGGTCGAGCTCGGGGGCGCCGCGCGACATCAGCTGGCGCATCTCCCCTTCGGCCTCGGCCTCTTCGCTCTTTTGCTTTGCCTTGCGCACCTCGTCGGCCCGCCGTTTGAGGGCCTGCTCCTGCACCTGGTTGGCGCGGCGCACCTCCACCAGGGCCCCCTCGGCATCCCCGCGCTGCAGGTAGTTGAGAGCCAGATAGTGGTGCAGCATGGTGCGCTCGTAATCGGGCGCCCGGTAGGCCATGGTCTGATCGTTGGTAAGCAGGCTGCCCGCCTGGGCCAGCCCCTGGCTGACCCGGTACTCCGCCTGATTGTCTTCCCACGCCAGCCGGCTGTCGGCGGCGGCAAAAGCCTGCTTGCTGGCGGCATCCTGACTCGCCAGCCAGGCGATGCGCCCCTGCTCGAGCCGGTCCAGCACATAGGTATCGTCCCCCGGCGTGGAGTCGCGCACCTCGGGCAGCGCCTCGGCGGCATGACCCAGCAACAGCTGGTTGCGCAGCGGCACCATCTGATCGGAATAGGAGACGAACATGTCTTGCCAGTGGGAGGCACAGCCCCCCAGCAGGGAACCGGCCAGCAGCAGACCGGCCAGAGGAAGGCGCGGCATCACAGGCTGAGCAGGGGTCCCAGCGGCTGGCCGCCGACCAGATGCAGGTGGATGTGGTAGACCTCCTGCCCGCCGTGGCGGTTGCAGTTCATGATGAGTCGGTAGCCATCCTCGGCAATGCCCGCCTCGCTGGCCAGCTTGCGGGCCACGGTGAACATCCGGCCCAGCGCCAGCTCGTGATCCGGCTCCACGTCGTTGACGGTGGGGATCAGCACGTTGGGAATGATCAGGATATGGGTCTTGGCCTTGGGCTGGATGTCGCGAAAGGCGGTCACCAGGTCGTCTTGATAAAGGATGTCGGCGGGGATCTCTTTGCGGATGATTTTGCTGAAAATGGTTTCTTGCGCCATGGATAACTCCTTTATATGAAAAAGAAAATTCAATGCCTGTCTCAAGCGGTTCCAACGCCCGTCATCGAGGCCCGGCAAGTGTGACACAAGCCGACATTTGACACAGCCGTTGTCCCATTCTCTTCAGTTATTGTTAAAAATACCGATAGCCGGAAGACGTCTGCCGACGTTGCTCGCCCACAGTGGTAGCAGGGTATCAAATGGACGGGGTATTCAGGCAAGGGACTTTTGCATATACAGCGGGACAATAATGAAACAAACAATGTCAGACCTCTCCATCTTGCAGAGGGTCTATCTTGGCTTTACCATCCTGGTGGCCGTGATGGCGGCCACCTCGGTACTCACCTTCCGCAGCCAGAGCGAGCTCAATCAGGCGCTGGATCAGGTCACCCGGCAGACCATGCCGCTGGTGATCGCCAGCAGCCAGACCCAGATCAGCCTGCTCAGCGCCAACAAGTGGCTCACCGACGTGCTGACCGAGCAGGATCTCAAGCAGATCCCGGCCGAAGTGGCCGAGCTGCAGCAGGCCAAGGCGCTGGTCGACCAGACCCTCGCCACCCTCGCCCGGCAGGCGGCGGAACACCCGGAGCTGCAGGGGGAGCTCGGCGCGCTCAACCAGCTGGTCAAGGACTACCTGCAGCTGACCGACACCCTGCCCACCGAACACCAGGCCCTGCTCACCCGGCTCTACAAGGTGAACCAGGCCAAGGGCCAGTTCCAGGTCAGCCTGCCCCAGTTCAAGAAAAACCTGGGGGACATGATGATCACCATCGACGACAGCTTCATCAAGATGCTCTCCGAGACCCTGACCACCAAGCTCTCCGCCATTGAACTCTCCACCATGGATGCCCTCAACCAGAGCATCCCCGCCCCCATCGAGGCGGCGCTCAAGCGCAACAAGATGCAGATCGAGGGTTTCAACAGCACCATCAAGGATCTGCAGGGGGAGCTCAAGGATTTTGACAACAACATGGGCCACTACGTGCACGGCTTCGTACGCGACACCACCGCCAGCGACGGCGTGCTGGCCCAGTACCTGGCGCTGATGCAGCAGCAGGAGCGGATGCGCGAGCAGAGCAAGCAGGCCAGCAAGCTCATCGTCAACATCCAGAGCAAGCTCGAGCAGATCACCGCCCAGAGCCAGCAGCTGATGAACAACAGCATCCGCGCCTCCGGCAAGGTGCAGACCCAGAGCACCCTCACCCAGGGGGTGGCGCTGGTCATCGCCATCACCATCGCCATCCTGGTGGCCTACACCCTCGGCAAGGCCATTCGCCGTCCGCTCAAGGAGCTGCTGCGGGTGCTGACCGAGGTGACCCAGGGCGACATGACCCAGCGCATCGGTTTTCGCAGCAACAATGAGTTCGGCCGGCTCGGCAGCCAGGTCAACCTGCTGATCGAGCAGATGGGCGAAGTGCTGAGCCAGCTCTCCCAGGCGTCGGCCCAGCTCAACAACGCCGCCCATGACAACCGCCACACCACCGAATCGGTGCGGGCGGATCTGGAGAAACAGCGCCAGGAGACCGCCTCGGTCGCCGCCGCCATGACCCAGATGGAGGCCTCGGTGCGCGAGGTGGCCCAGGCCGCCAACCAGACTCTGGAGCGGGTGATGGACGTGGAGAAAGCCTCCGAGACCGGCCGCAAGGTGATGGCTGGCAACATCACCACCACCCACCAGCTGGCGGGCAAGCTGCAGCAGACCGGCAAGGTGATTGGCGACGTGAGTGCCATGAGCGGCCAGATCGGCAACATCCTCGACGTCATTCGCGGCATCGCCGAGCAGACCAACCTGCTGGCCCTCAATGCCGCCATCGAAGCGGCGCGGGCCGGCGAGCAGGGACGCGGCTTTGCGGTGGTGGCCGACGAGGTGCGCAGCCTGGCCGGACGCACCGCCCAGTCCACCAGCGAAATCCAGACCATGATCGAGAACCTGCAGCAGGGGGTCGCCAAGGCGGTCACCGTGATGCAGGAGTGCTCGCGCGAGATGGACAGCTGCATGGATCAGAGCTCCCACGCCAACAACGCCATGGAGGAGGTGCAGGGCATAGTGGTGCTCATCAGCGACATGTCGAGCCAGATTGCCTCCGCCGCCGAGCAGCAGCAGGCCACCAGCGCCGACATCGCCACCAACCTCAACCGCATCTCCGACATCTCGGATCTCAACTATCAGGGCATAGAGCGGGTGGCCGAGACCAGCCAGCAGCTCGACTCGCTGGCCGAGCAGCAGGAGAGCCTGGTCAAGCGCTTCCGGCTCAGCGCCTGACTCCCACGCCAGCCCCGGCAACGACAAGGCCCCGCAGATGCGGGGCCTTATTTTTTTACTGGCAAGCGGCGCGGGATCAGGCGTAGGCGATGGCGCCCTTGCCCACCCCTTCATAGGCGACAATCTTGATGAACTTGTCGCCCACGCTCTTCTTCACCTCGCGGGCAATGTAGTGGGCCAGCAGCTCGATGGTGGTGTCGGTGTCGATCATCTCCACCTCCGCCGCCGGCATGGCCAGTTGGAACAGCCCTTGCGGTGCCACATACTTGAAGCCGACGTAGTGCTCGCCAGCCTGTTGCAGGATGGCCTTGGCCTGCTCGCTCAACGCGAGCTCGTCGAGGGCCACCCGATCCTCGTCGGTCCCCAGATAGATGTCGGCCCAGCGCTCGGCCCAGTTGAGCTCAAGCTCCTGGTCGCGCTCGCCGTCCACGTGGATCTCGATGGGAGAGCGGTGGCCGTGGGCGATGCGCTGGCAGTTGCCGTCGTGCTTCTTGAGGCCGTGGCTGTAGTGGTAGAAGGCGCCGTCGATGGCCTCCTGGCGCAGGGTCAGCGACAAGTCCTTGATGTTGCCCGGCAGCCGCTTGGCCAGCACCGCCAGCAGATAGCGGGTGACGGACTCCTTGTCCACCTGAGGGGCCGGAATGAAGGCGAAGCCCTGGCTCGGGCAGCGCAGGTGAATGGAGCGACCCGGCCGCAGCAGATCGACGGTGCTCTCGTCACCGTCCAGCTGGGCCACCTGCACCAGGGGGCACTCGGTCGGCACCAGCAGCTTGTGATCCACCTCATCGTCGATGATCGACTTGATCAGTTTCTTGACCCGGCCGAAGTCCAGCAACATGCTCATCTCGTTGAGCTCGCCGCTCATTTCGATGTCCACCAGCCAGCTCTCCCCCACCATACCGCGGCGTTCGCACAGGTAGCTGGAGTCGATCACGGTCAAATCTTTTACAAATAACTTCATCAGTCAGGCCTTGCTACAGAGAAAGGGCGGTTTGCGCTATTATGACCCGCGATCACTGACAAAGGAACCGGACTCCCCCATGAACAAATTGCTTATCAAGAATGCCACCCTGGTCAATGAAGGCCGCATCTATGCCTCCGACGTGCTGATCGAGGGGGAACGGATCGCCCGCATCGCCCCGGATATCCAAGCCCCCGATGCAGTGGTGATCGATGCTGCGGGCCGTCACCTCATCCCCGGAATGATCGATGATCAGGTCCACTTCCGGGAGCCAGGGCTGACCCACAAGGGGACCATCGCCAGTGAATCCCGGGCCGCCGTGGCCGGTGGCACCACAAGCTTCATGGAAATGCCCAACGTCAATCCTCAGACCACCACCCTCGATGCCCTCGAAGCCAAATACCAGATAGCCGCCAACTCCTCCGCCGCCAACTACAGCTTCTACCTCGGCGCCACCAACGACAACCTGGAAGAGATCAAGAAGCTCGATCCCAAACAGTCCTGCGGCATCAAGATCTTCATGGGCGCCTCTACCGGCAACATGCTGGTGGACAATCAGGAGACCCTGGCCGCCATCTTCCGCGAGAGCCCGGTGATGATCGTCACCCACTGCGAGGACACCCCCACCATCAAGGTGCTGGAAGACGAAGCCCGCGCCAAGTGGGGCGAAGATGTGCCGATGCGCGAGCACGGCCGCATCCGCAGCGCCGACGCCTGCTACAAATCTTCCAGCCTGGCGGTCTCCCTGGCCAAGCAGTACGGCGCCAAGCTGCACGTGCTGCACCTGACCACCGCCAAGGAGCTGTCGCTCTTCACCGCCACCCCGGATCTGAAGGATCTCAAGGACAAGAACATCACCGCCGAGGTGTGCGTTCACCATCTGTTCTTCAATGAGGCGGACTACGACACCCTGGGCAGCCAGATCAAGTGCAACCCGGCGGTGAAGAGTGCCGCCGACCAGCACGCCCTGCTGGATGCGGTGCGCAATGACGTGCTCGACATTATCGCCACCGACCACGCTCCCCACACCTGGGAAGAGAAGCAGAACAGCTACTTCAAGGCACCGTCCGGCGTGCCGCTGGTGCAGCACTCCCTGCTGGCCCTGCTGGAGCTCTACCACAACGGGGTATTCTCGCTGGAAACCATCGTCAAGAAGACCTCCCACGCGGTGGCCGAGCGCTTCCAGGTGCAGGATCGCGGCTACATCCGCGAGGGTTACTTCGCCGACCTGGTGCTGCTGGATCTGGGCAAGCCCTACGTGGTCAACGACAGCAACCTGCTCTATCTGTGCGGCTGGTCGCCCTTCAACGGCTACCGTTTCCACAGCACGGTGGAGATGACCCTGGTCAACGGCCAGATCGCCTGGCAAAACGGCCAGGTCACCAACGAGGTGCTGGGCAAGCGGCTCACCTTCACCCGCTGATCCCTCTTGTATGTGCGCCGTCACCACAGCGCCACCACAGGCCGCCCACCCGGGCGGCCTGTTTTTTTGCAGCCGCTCACGGCCCTGTCATGCGCGGTTTTTCGGCGATTGGCGGCACTTTAAGCGCAGATTGCTCGCAAAGCAGGCGAACGATCCCGGAGTGGAATTTCCACTGTTGACAGGCAGGGTCCATCTCCATAAACTCAGCCCCCGTCAGCCGAGCTGACTCCGTCGGTGTGTAGCGCAGCCAGGTAGCGCATCTGCATGGGGTGTAGAGGGTCGGAGGTTCGAATCCTCTCACACCGACCAAATTCCCCGAGAAAGGCCTTGTCAGATGACAAGGCCTTTTCTTTTTGGTACGGCGCGCCACCACGCAGCCTGCATTGTGCCGCCGATCGGTTTGTGCTGTAGTGATGCCCTGTGTTGCCAACCGGTGTTCGAGATGTCCTCTCCCCGCCCCTTTTGCCAGCGTCTGCTGTGGCTCGGCCTCTGCGCTCTCCTGCTGCTCGGCTGCGCCACCCCTTATCAGAGCCAGCCATCGTTCTGGAACGGCCAGACCGGTTTCTCCCAGACCCGGCTCGGGCCTGACAAGTGGCAGCTGGAATTTGTCGGCAACGATCTGGTGAGCCGGGAAACCGCCCGCAAGTATGTGCTGAAACGGGCGGGCGAAGTGGCACAAGCCGAAGGTTATCAGTGGCTTGAGGTCAATGAATTGACCCTGCAACGGGACGCGGTCAGGGTGACGCCGAGTCGCCCCCTGTTCGGGTTCGATGACGACGAGCCAGATCCCTTTCTGGATCAGCGCACCGTGGAGCACCGCATCTCGGCGTTGCTCATCTTCACCCTCACTCGCAGCGCGAAAAACGACCAAACCATGAAAGCCGATTATCTTGCAAACATTAAAATAAACAGCGATTAATATAGCTAAATTGCAAGATCTATATCACATACAACTAATGACAAGATAAAATTCTGCCACAAGGCGCTGGATTTACCCCCCCGGATTAGGCATGCTGCCAGCACACCGGCTGTCAGGAATCTACGGCTCGGATCACAAAAACGGACTGAAGTGGCACCCTTGCCGCTTGAAACGCTCTGCACTTATCAAAACTGGGACCCACCCCATGAAAATGAACAAATTGACGGTTGCCATCCTCATCGCGATGCTGGTTGGTATCCTGACTGGCCAGGGCTATCGCATGTTTGCCCCTGACCAGGCCGCCGGCTTTGCCAGCGACATCACCCTGTTGACCGATATCTTCCTGCGTCTGATCAAGATGATCATCGCCCCCCTGGTGTTCACCACCCTGGTGGTCGGCATCGCCAAGATGGGCGATACCCGCACCGTGGGCCGTATCGGCGCCAAAACCCTGGGCTGGTTCATGCTGGCCTCCCTACTGTCACTGACCCTGGGTCTGGTGATGGTCACCCTGATGCAACCGGGCGTGGGGCTCTCCCTCTCCCTGCCTGACGACACCGCCAGCTCCGGCGTGGTTGCCAGCGCCATCTCCCTCAAGGATTTCGTCACCCACGCCATCCCCAAAAGCGTGATCGAGGCGATGGCCACCAACGAGATCCTGCAGATCGTGGTGTTCTCCCTGTTCTTCGGGCTGGCTGCCGCCGCACTGGGTGATGCCGCCAAACCGGTGGTGATGCTGATGGCCAGCGCCGCCGAGATCATGCTCAAAGTGACCGGCTACGTGATGAACTTCGCCCCGTTCGCGGTGTTTGGCGCCATTGCCGCCATGGTCGCCAAGGAAGGGCTCGGCATCCTTGCCACCTATGGCACCTTCATGGCGCAGTTCTACCTGGCGCTGGGTTGCCTCTGGCTGCTGCTGATCGCCATGGGCAGCCTGTTTATCCGCCGCCGCATCGTGACCCTGCTGGCGATGATCCGCGAGCCGATCTTGCTGGCCTTCTCCACCGCCAGCTCCGAAGCTGCCTACCCCAAGACCCTGGATCGTCTGGAGAAGTTCGGTTGTGACAAACGCATCGCCAGCTTCGTGCTGCCGATGGGCTACTCCTTCAACCTGGATGGCTCCATGATGTACTGCACCTTCGCGGTGATGTTCATCGCCCAGGCCTACGGCATCGAGCTCTCCATGGCCCAGCAGATCACCATGCTGCTGCTGTTGATGGTCACCTCCAAGGGGATGGCCGGCGTACCGCGCGCTTCCCTCGTGGTGATTGCCGCCACCCTCAACCAGTTCCACATCCCGGAAGCGGGCATCCTGCTGCTGCTCGGCATCGACCACTTCCTCGACATGGGTCGCTCCGCCACCAACGTGCTGGGCAACGCCATCGCCGCCAGCGTGGTCGCCAAGAGCGAAGACAGCCTGGGTGAAACCGAACCTCTGGGTGAGGTGGACACCGCCAAGGCGTGATCCCAGCATCACCTCCATCAAAACGGCCCGCAGACGCGGGCCGTTTTTTTATGTCTCATGGCGACACGGCAAGGCTCAGCACCAACGCCTCACCCGCCGGCAATAATCAGCATAGCCATCGCCAAAGCGGGCCTGCAGCGCCCGCTCCTCCGGCACTATCTGCCAGCGACTGAGCCAGCCCCACAGCAGCAGCGGACCGAGCCACACCCACAGCCCACCCAGATAACAGGCCAGCGCCATCGTCCAGCAGAGCAGCCCCAGGTACATGGGATTGCGGCTGAGGCGATAGAGCCCGCCCGTTACCAGCGCACTGGCCTGCTCGGGGTGCAACGGCGTCACCGTGGTGCCCTGGCGGCGAAAGCGCAGCACGCCCCCCAAGCCAAACACAGTGCCCAGCACCGCCAGCAACAGAGCGGCCAGCCGCCAACCGGCGCCACTCCCGCTCTCGGCGGCGCCCCCCCACCCCAGCATGGCCGCCACGATCAGGCCAAACAGCAGCAGCGGTGGCACCCGACACTCAAGACTCATCATCTATTGACTCCTGGAGGGTGCCACGATCGGCACCTTGCGTTACACTTCCCAACGGGAATAGCGCCCTGGAAAATTGTCAAAGTTCATAACAATAACAATGCCTTGGCTACACTTTATCCCATCTGCGTGAAAACGGCCTCCTAGCGGCCGTCATGCACCTCAACCCAAACAATAAAAAAGGAACCACCCCATGCACAAGAAGACACTGCTGGCCACACTGATCCTGGGCCTGCTGGCCGGTCAGGCCGTCGCGGCCCCTTACCTGCCGCTGGCCAGCGATCATCGCAACGGCGAAGTGCAGACCGCCAGCAATGCCTGGCTGGAAGTCGATCTCGGCGCCTTCGAGCACAACATCCAGACCCTCAAGGATCGCCTCGGTGACAAAGGGCCGAAGATCTGCGCCATCATGAAGGCCGACGCCTACGGCCACGGCATCGACCTGCTGGTCCCCTCGGTGGTCAAGGCCGGCATCCCCTGCATCGGCATCGCCAGCAATGAAGAGGCCCGCGTGGCCCGTGAGAAAGGCTTCACCGGCCGCCTGATGCGGGTACGTGCCGCCACCCCGGCCGAAGTGGAACAGGCCCTGCCCTACAAGATGGAAGAGCTCATCGGCAGCCTGGTGAGTGCCCAGGGCATCGCCGACATCGCCCAGCGCCACCACACCAATATCCCGGTGCACATCGCGCTCAACTCCGCCGGCATGAGCCGCAACGGCATCGATCTGCGGCTGGCTGATTCCAAGGAAGACGCGCTGGCCATGCTCAAGCTCAAGGGGATCACCCCGGTCGGCATCATGACCCACTTCCCGGTGGAGGAGAAAGAGGACGTCAAGATGGGGCTGGCCCAGTTCAAGCTGGACTCCCAGTGGCTGCTGGAAGCGGGCAAGCTGGATCGCAGCAAGATCACCATCCACGCCGCCAACTCCTTCGCCACCCTGGAAGTGCCGGACGCCTACTTCGACATGGTGCGCCCGGGCGGCCTGCTGTACGGTGACTCCATCCCCTCCTACACCGAGTACAAGCGGGTAATGGCGTTCAAGACCCAGGTTGCCTCCGTCAACCACTACCCGGCCGGCAACACCGTCGGTTATGACCGCACCTTCACCCTCAAGCGCGACTCCTGGCTCGCCAACCTGCCGCTGGGCTACTCCGACGGCTATCGCCGGGCGCTGAGCAACAAGGCCTATGTGCTGATCCAGGGCCAGAAAGTACCGGTGGTGGGCAAGACCTCCATGAACACCATCATGGTGGACGTCACTGACCTCAAGGGGGTCAAACCCGGTGACGAGGTGGTGCTGTTCGGCCGCCAGGGTGAAGCCGAGGTGAAACAGGCGGATCTCGAGGAGTACAACGGCGCCCTGCTGGCGGACATGTATACCATCTGGGGCTACACCAACCCCAAGAAGATCAAGCGCTAAGCCAGTCTTTGCCATAAAAAAGGGCTCCCGCGGGAGCCCTTGTTGTCAGTGCTTTATAGTCTGCCGCGTTCAAGCGGCTTTCTTGCGGGTCACCCAGAGGCTCAGCCCCATGGAGGCCAGCAGGATCAGCGCGACCACGCCGAGTGCAATGCCGGTGGGGATCTTGAAGATATCCAGCAGCAGCATCTTGACCCCGATGAACATCAGGATCAGCGCCAGGCCGTATTTGAGCAGGGCGAAGCGCTCGGCCACGCCGGCCAGCAGGAAGTACATGGCACGCAGACCCATGATGGCGAAGATGTTGGAGGTCAGCACGATGAAGGGATCCGTGGTCACCGCGAAGATGGCCGGGATGCTGTCCACCGCGAAGATGAGATCGCTCACCTCCACCAGCACCAGGATCAGCAGCAACGGGGTGGCATAGCGCACACCGTCACGCCAGACGAAGAAGTTCTCCCCCTCCAGCGTCTCCGTCACCTTGAAGCGGCGGCGCATCCAGCCCAGCAGCGGGTTGTTGGCGAGATCCGGCTCCTTGTCGGCCGCCCACAGCATCTTGACCCCGGTCAGCAGCAGGAAGGCACCGAACAGGTAGAGGATCCAGTGGAACTGCTCGATGAGCCAGCTGCCCGCGAACACCATGCCGGCCCGCATCACGATGGCACCCAGTACCCCGTACAGCAGGACCCGGCGCTGCAGCTCGGCCGGAATGGCAAAGTAGCCGAACAGCATCAGCCAGACGAAGACGTTGTCCACCGCCAGCGCCTTCTCGATGAGGTAGCCGGTGAGGAATTCCAGCCCCTTCTGGTTGGCAATTTCACGGCCTGCGCTGTGATCCAGCCAGAACCAGATGGCCAGGTTGAACAAGAGCGCCACGCTGATCCAGATGAGGGACCAGATCCCTGCCTCTTTGAGCGACACCTTGTGCGCCTTGCCGCCGCCGACAAAGCGGATATCAATCCATAACAGGACCAGCACTATGCTGAAGAAACCGGCCCACATCCACCATTCACCCATGTTCACTTCTCCCAAAAACGACAAAACCCACGACCGAGAGGCGTGGGTTTGCGTTTGGAGCAGATACACCTTGCCTCTCGGCAAGGTCTCACTTACAGCCGACTTGCGTCAACTGCCCGGCTGCCGGGTGCACTGCAGGATATGGGTGCACCGTAATGACGACAAACCGGCGAGAAGTTACTCCCCTTGTTGCGCGGATAGTAACAGCGGAAAAAGATAACGCCAAGAGGCATCTTCATGCCGGCTGCAAAAAAACAGGGCGCCACCCGGGCGCCCTGTTCTGCCTGCTCATCCTTAGAGCGGATCCGCCTTGAGGCAGGAGACCGCATGGTCGAAGTTGCCCTCGAGCTGAGGCCGGGTCTTGGCACACTCAGGGCCGGCCACCGGGCAGCGGGTGCGGAACACGCAGCCTGACGGCGGGTTCATCGGCGATGGCAAATCCCCCTCCAGGATCTGGATGGTCTTGCTGCGCTCCAGATCCGGATCCGGAATGGGCACGGCCGACATCAGCGCCTTGGTATAGGGGTGCAAGGGGTTGGCGAAGATCTCCTTGCGGGTCCCCAGCTCCACCGCATTGCCCAGATACATCACCAGCACCCGATCCGAGATGTGCTTGACCACCGACAGGTCGTGGGCGATGAAGATGAGCGACAGCCCCATCTCCTTCTGGATAGCCTTGAGCAGGTTGACCACCTGGGCCTGGATGGAGACATCCAGCGCCGACACCGGCTCGTCACAGATGATCATCTTGGGCTCGAGGATCAGCGCCCGGGCGATGCCGATGCGCTGGCACTGACCGCCGGAGAACTCATGGGGGTAGCGGTTGACCAAGTTGGGCAAGAGCCCCACCTTGCTCATCATGGCCCGCACCTTCTCCTTCACCTGATCTCGGGAGAGGTCGGGATAGAAGGTGATGAGCGGCTCGGCGATGATGTCGCCGATGGTCATGCGCGGGTTGAGAGAGGCCAGCGGATCCTGGAAGATCATCTGGATCTCTTTGCGCTTCTCGCGCAGCGCCTTCTGATCGAGCTTGGTCAGATCGTTGCCCAGCCACACCACCTTGCCGTCGGTGGCTGGCACCAGGCCGATCAGCGCCCGGGCGAAGGTGGATTTGCCACAACCCGACTCGCCCACCACGCCGAGGGTCTCCCCTTCATACAGGCGCAGGGTTACCCCGTCCACCGCCTTCAGGGCGGAGGGTTTGGCCCAGGGCCAGGCCTTGTCACTCTTGATGCTGAAGTGGACCTTGAGGTCGGACACTTCCAGCAGCAGTTTCTTGTCAGTCCCCATTTAGTTCACTCCCTTGATCATGGCATCCGATACCCAGTGGCAGGCCCGCTCCCGACCGTCGTTGAACGGCGTCAGGAGCTTGGAGGATTGCTGGCCGCATATAACAGCATTCATACGCTCACCTCCTTGGCATTGATGGCATCAGACACCCAATGGCAGGCCCGCTCCCGGCCGTCGTTGAACGGCGTCAGGATCGGCGACTGCTGGCCGCAAATCTCGCTCACCCGGTGGCAGCGCTCCTGGAAGGGGCAGCCGGTGGGCAGACGCAGCAGGTTGGGCGGATTGCCCGGGATGGTGGGCAGCTCTTCCCCTTCGGTGTCGAGGCGGGGAATGGCGCGCAACAGGCCCTCGGTATAGGGGTGGCTCGGGCGATAGAAGATATCGTTGACCTTGCCGTACTCCATGGTACGACCGGCATACATCACCAGCACCTTGTCGCAAATGCCCGCTACCACGCCCAGATCGTGAGTGATCATGATGATGGCGGTGTTGAACTCGCGCTTGAGCTCGTTCATCAGGGTCATGATCTGGGCCTGCACGGTCACGTCCAGCGCGGTGGTCGGCTCGTCGGCGATCAGCAGCTGCGGCCGGCACAAGAGCGCCATGGCGATCATCACCCGCTGGCGCATGCCACCGGAAAATTCGTGAGGATACATCCCCATCCGCTTGCGCGCTTCCGGGATCTTGACCGCATCCAGCATGCGCACCGACTCTTCGAACGCTTCAGCCTTGCTGACGCCCTTGTGCAGCATCAGCACTTCCATCAGCTGATCCTTCACCTTCATGTAGGGGTTGAGCGAGGTCATGGGGTCCTGGAAGATCATGGCGATCTTCTCGGAGCGGATCTTGTTGAGCTTGTGCTCGGGCAGGTTCAGGATCTCGTCGCCCTGAAATTTGGCCGAACCGGTGATGACGCCGTTCTTGGCCAGCAGCCCCATGATGGCGAACGCGGTCTGGGATTTGCCCGAACCGGACTCGCCGACGATCCCCAGGGTCTCTCCCGCAGCGAGGGAGAAGTTGAGGTCGTTGACCGCCACCACATTGCCGTCCGGGGTCTTGAACTCGACCCGCAGATCTTTTACATCCAGTAATTTCATAAAAACTCCTTATCGATCTCTCGTGACGTTTTCCTGTCGATCCGATTCGCTGTCAGCGATGCGTGGCCGCGCTCTTGCGGGCAGCCACTTGCCGCCTTGATTAGCGATCCTTCGGATCGAGGGCGTCACGCAGACCATCCCCGAGGAAGTTGAAGCAAAACAGGGTCACCACCATGAAACCGGCGGGGAACAGGAGTTGCCAGATGGCCACTTCCATCGACTTGGAGCCTTCATCCAGCAGAGCGCCCCAGCTGGTCATGGGCTCTTGTACGCCCAGCCCCAGGAAGCTCAGGAAGGATTCGAACATGATCATGCCCGGCACCAGCAGGGTGGCGTAGACCGCCACGATACCCAGCACGTTCGGCACGATGTGACGGGTGATGATCTTCCACTTGGAGACGCCGCAGACGTGAGCCGCCTCGATGAACTCCTTGCTCTTGAGGCTCAGGGTCTGGCCTCGCACGATCCGCGCCATGTCGAGCCAGCTCACCGCGCCGATGGCGATGAAGATGAGCGCCAGGTTGCGGCCGAAGAAGGTCACCAGCATGATCACGAAGAACATGAAGGGGAAGGCGTTGAGGATCTCCAGTACCCGCATCATCAGGCTGTCGACCCGACCGCCGATGAAGCCGGAGGCCGCGCCGTAGAGGGTACCGATGATGACGGCCACCATGGCCCCCATGATGCCGACCATCAGCGAGATGCGCCCGCCGAGCAGGGTGCGCACGAACAGATCGCGCCCCAGGCTGTCGGTGCCGAACCAGTGGCCGGTTTCCATGTCCGGAGCCGCCTGCATGGCGCCCCAGTCAGGATCGTCGAAGGTGTATTGGGACAGATGCGGTCCCACGATCACCGCCAGACCTATGATGGTCAGGATGATGAGGCTAGTGAGCGCAGCCTTGTTGCGCAGGAAACGGCGACGGGCATCCTTCCACAGGGAGCGTCCTTCCACCACTTCCACTTGCTGGGCGAACGCCTCGACGGCTTCGCGTTTTTCAGTTGTGACAACCATGATGTACTCCCGACTTAGTAACGGATCTTGGGATCGATAAAGGCATAGAGAATATCGACCACGGCGTTAAAGGTGATGGTGAGGGCGCCGACCAGAATGGTCAGACCGAGCACCATGGAGTAATCACGGTTGAGGGCACCGTTGACGAACAGCTGGCCAATCCCCGGCAGGCCGAAGATGGTCTCGATCACCACGGAACCCGTGATGATGCCGACGAACGCCGGCCCCAGATAGGAGACCACCGGCAGCATGGCCGGACGCAGCGCGTGTTTGAGGATGATGTGGCGCAGCGGCAAGCCCTTGGCGCGGGCGGTGCGGATGAAGTTGGAGTTCATGGTCTCGATCATGCTGCCCCGCATGATCCGCGAGATGGCGGAGATGTAGTACATCATCATGCCGAACACCGGCAGCACCATGAATTGCACCCCGCCGCCCTGCCAGCCACCGGCCGGGAACCAGCCGAGATGGATACTGAACAGCAACACCAGCAAGGGCGCCAGCACAAATCCCGGGATCACCACCCCGGCCATGGCCGACGACATCAACAGGTAGTCGATGACGGTATTCTGTTTCAAGGCGGCAATGGTGCCGAAGGTGACCCCCAGTGTCACCGCGAACAGAAAGGCAAAAGAACCAATCTTGGCCGATACCGGCAGCGCCTGGCTCACCAGATCATTGACGGTGAAGTCCTTGTATTTGAAGGAGGGACCGAGGTCGCCCTGCACAAGGTTGCCCAGATAGGTGAGGTATTGCACGCCGATGGGCTTGTCGAGGCCATATTTGGCTTCGATGTTGGCCAGCACTTCCGGCGGCAGGGAGCGTTCGCTGGTAAAGGGGTTGCCCGGCGCGAAACGCATCATGAAGAAGGAGACGGTGATCAAGACCAGCAGAGTCGGGATCGCTTCCAGTAGACGTTTAAAAATGAATTTCAACATAGACAATTCCTGTCCTGTACTGCTTCCAAAGGGTCGCGGTTGTAATAAAGGCCCGCCATCCGGCGGGCCTGCTTTGTTATGCGACGTGTTACTTTACTCAGTGAGCAATGATGTACATGTCTTTGCTGTAGAGGTTGTCCAGCGGGTTGGCCGGGTAGCCGCCCACGTAGGACTTGACCATGCGGGAGGTCACGTACTGATAGATGGGAGCGATCGGCATGTCCTTGGCCAGGATCTCTTCGGCCTGCACATAGAGCTTGTTGCGGGCATCGGCATCCACCTGATTGCGCGACTCGTTCATCAGCTTGTCAAACGCCGGATTGGAGTATTTGCCGTCGTTGTTGCCGTGCGTGGTCTGCATCAGATCCAGCATGGAAGAGGCTTCGTTGTAGTCGGCGATCCAGCCGGCACGGCCCACATCAAACTGACCCTGCTTCTTGGTTTCCAGGTAGGTCTTCCACTCCTGGTTGACCAGGCTCACCTGCACGCCCAGCTTCTTCCACATGGAAGCCACGGCAACCGCCACCTTCTTGTGGTTGTCGTCGGTGTTGTAGAGCAGCTCGAACTTGAGCGGTTTGCCCGGGCCGAAACCGGCTTCGGTCAGCAGCTCTTTCGCCTTGGCATCGCGCTCTGCCTGGGTCAGCTTGGACCAGGCCGGTGCCACCGGCTTGAAGCCGTCCACGAAATCAGGCACCAGGGTGTAGCCCGGAGTCTCGCCCTTGCCCATCACCTTGTCGGCGATCACGTTGCGGTCGATGGCATAAGAGAGGGCGGTACGCACCCGCACGTCATCAAACGGCTTGTGCTTGAAGTTGTACTGGTAGTAGTAGGTACCCACATAGCCGCTCACCTTCACCTCGTTCGGCAGCTCTTTCTTCATCTGCTTGAAGCGCTCGATGGGCATGTTGTAGGTGAGATCCACTTCGCCGGCCAGATAGCGGTTCAGCTCGGCGTTGGTGGACTGGATCGGCAGATAGGTCACCTTGTTGATGACGGTCTTGGCGTTGTTCCAGTAGTTCGGGTTGCGCTCGACGTCGACGCGCTCGTTGACCACCCAATCCTTCAGCACATAGGCACCGTTGGATACCATGTTGCCAGGCTGGGTCCACTTGTCACCGAACTTCTCGATCACCTTCTTCGGCACCGGGTAGGTGGTGGTGTGGGAGAGCATGCTGACGAAGTAAGGCACCGCCTTCTCCAGCTGCACCTCGAAGGTGTAGTCGTCCACTGCCTTCACGCCCAGGGTGTCGGCCGCTTTCTTGCCGGCGATGATCTCGCTGGCATTGACGATGGTCGGGATCTCCAGATACCAGGAGTAGGGAGACGCCGTCTTGGGATCCACGGCCCGCTTGAAGGCGAACTCAAAATCGTGGGCTGTCACGGGATCCCCGTTGGACCACTTGGCATCTTTGCGCAGGTGGAACACGAAGTGTTTGTTGTCCTTGGTTTCCCAGGACTCGGCCATGGCGGGAAGCACTTCCCCTTTGGGGCCGGAGGCAACGAGACCTTCGAACAGGTCACGCAGAATATTGGATTCAACCGTTCCTTCGGTTTTATGCGGGTCGAGAGTGGCAGGCTCGGAGCCATTGCCTTTTACCAGCTGCTGAACGTCAGCCAGTTTGGTACCTGCGGGAACATCGGCGGCTTGTGCCGCGTTGACACCGCCGAACAGTGCTGCCACCAAGAGGGTATTAATCATTGTTTTTTTATGAGTCATTTCCATACTCCACAAGAACATTCCATGCAATTTTCCATCAACGGGACAAGTACCCCGCTGCCAGCATAATTCCCTGACATTTCTGATAATGCAATAGATATTGTCAGGCAGGACTGGACTTCATGGTCAAAAAAGCAGCTTTTAACCAATTATTCAGAATTTAAATATCGCGTGATGGACGTTTTTTATACAAACCCGCTCGATTCTAGGAAATGACCAACAAAAAAGAAACAATAAAAAGCCGGTCACGAGGACCGGCTCCAACAAAACAGACCTGAATCACATCAATCCGGGGAAGACCCCCTTGATCCCCGCCACCATGATCTCGATGCCAAGCGACATCATGATGAGACCCATGATCCGGGTGACCACGTTGATGCCGGTGTTGCCCATCACCTTGAACAGCAGGGGGGCGGCGCGGAAGATGAGCCAGGAGCAGAAGGCAAACACCATCACTACCACCGACATCCCCAGCATCTGGGACCAGGTGCTCTGGCTGGCATAGACAATAGAGGAAGAGATGGCGCCGGGGCCGGCCATCAGCGGCAGCGCCAGCGGCACCACAGCGACAGATTCCCGCGCGGCGAGCTCCCCTTTCTCCTGCTTGTTGTGCTTCACCTCCCCCAGCTTGCCCTGCAGCATGGACCAGGCGATCAGGGTGATGAGCGAGCCGCCGGCAATGCGAAACGACGCCAGCGAGATGCCGAAACCATCGAGGATCAGCTGCCCCATGTACATGGAGACCAGCAGGATGATCATCACCGCAATGTTGGCGGTGGTGTTGGTCTTCATCCGCTCTTCCGGCGTTTGATGGCTGGTCAGGCTGACAAACACCGGCAACAGGCCGAGCGGGTTGATGATCGCAAACAAACCGATGAAAAACTTCAGATATAAAGAGACGTCAATTGCTGCCATAGGCGCCATCCAGAAGTAGAACGAGGCCCTGCGGGCCACCCCGATAAACCGTGCGTAAATTTACACCATGGCCGAAACCTTCACCAATCAAATAATCTCACCCTTTCCGTGGCTTTTCAGTTAGTTCCTCTAATGTCACGACGAAATTCAACACATCTAGTTGTTAATAAAGATTGTCGCCATTTAACACTCTGATAAAATCACTTCGAGTTTTATGCGGCCACGGAGTTTTGGCGCAACATTTCATCTTCGTAAAAAAGGATTTTGTAATGATTGATACGGACATCAAGTTGCAATGGCATCTGGATTCACTGCCCACTGGCAGTGTCGCCCCGCTGCTGGGCTTCTTCGACCGGCTGCCGGTTGATCCCTACATCCAGGGCCGCTTTCGCGAACGCCGTTACGGCCGGGTTGAAAAAGAGGGCAGCCGCTTTTATCCCCTCGACAACGGCGTCTTCTTTCAGGCGGCCGCCATCAACAAGTTTTTGGGGGACGTGCCCAGAACCTATGCCGAGCTGGATCCCGCCTTCGTCGCCCACCCCACCTTTCAGCTGATGCTGGCCCGCTTTGCCCGCCATACCCGGCTGGCGGATGGCCAAGCCATCGGCATTCACCAGATGCGCATCGTCACCGGCGAAGGTGAAAGCGTGCCGCCCGCCCCGGAAGGCGTGCATCAGGACGGCTTTGATTTCATCGGGGTGTTCTTTTGTGGCAGTGACGGGGTCAGCGGCGGCGCCTTGCAGCTCTATCATGGATTAAAAGAACAACCATTTTTTCAACAACAATTAAACGCTGGCGAGTATCTAATCCTGGATGATCGCCGTTTCTATCACAATGCCGCCCCCATACTGCCCCAGGGTCCGCACCGGGGACACTGGGACGTAGTCGTGCTAACTGCTTGAAAAATGGGGCGTGAGCCCCTGTTCACGCCCCATTCATCCCGCTTCTGGCCCACTCAACAACTGCGCAACATCTGGCAAACATGTATTGTGAAACAAAATTTCTTTTGTTCTTTTGTTACACATGATCCAGATCAAGTTTTTCTGAGTCAGCCCCGCTCTATAATCGACTCAGAAAGCGATTTAGTAAGGCATGTAAATACCCCGTTGTGGTGATTCTGTTCTTGACAGGGCATCTATAATTGCCGGGCATTGCCAACGTCTTACTAAACAGTTTTCAAATCATCAGGAGATAAACATGGCAGTAACCAATATGGCTGAACTGGATGCACTGGTCGCCCGCGTCAAAGAAGCACAGCGTGAATTCGCCAGCTTCTCGCAAGAGCAGGTAGACAAGATCTTCCGTGCCGCCGCCCTGGCCGCCAGCAATGCCCGTATCCCCCTGGCCCAGATGGCCGTGGAAGAGTCCGGTATGGGTATCATCGAAGACAAGGTTATCAAGAACCACTTCGCCTCCGAATACATCTACAACAAGTACAAAGAAGAGAAGACCTGCGGCATCCTCAGTGAAGATGACGAGATGGGTACCATCACCATCGCCGAGCCGGTAGGTATCATCTGCGGTATCGTACCGACCACCAACCCGACCTCCACTGCGATCTTCAAATCACTGATCTCCCTGAAGACCCGCAACGCCATCATCTTCTCCCCGCACCCCCGTGCCAAGAACTCCACCAATACCGCTGCCAAGCTGGTACTGGATGCAGCCATTGCCGCCGGTGCACCGAAAGACATCATCGGCTGGATCGATCAACCGACCGTTGAACTCTCCAACGCCCTGATGAAGCACAACGACATCAACCTGATCCTGGCCACCGGTGGCCCGGGCATGGTGAAAGCCGCTTACTCCTCTGGCAAACCTGCCATCGGTGTAGGTGCCGGTAACGTGCCTGTTGTCATCGACGAAACTGCCGATGTGAAGCGCGCCGTCGCCTCCATCCTGATGTCCAAAACCTTCGACAACGGCGTGGTCTGTGCCTCCGAGCAAGCCGTCATCGTGGTTGACTCCATCTATGACCAGGTGAAAGAGCGTTTCGCGACTCACAACGGTTATGTGCTGACCAAAGAAGAAGCTGACAAGGTCCGCAAGGTCATCCTGATCAACGGTGCCATGAACGCCAACATCGTGGGCCAGCCGGCCACCAAGATCGCCGAAATGTCCGGCGTGACCGTGCCCCCCACCACCAAGATCCTCATCGGTGAAGGTCTGGAAGTGTGTGAAGAGGAAGAGTTCGCTCACGAGAAACTCTCCCCGACTCTGGGTATGTTCCGTGCCAAGAACTTCGAAGAAGCCGTCGAAATGGCCTGCACCATGGTCAACCTGGGCGGTATCGGCCACACCTCCGGTCTGTACACCGACCAGGATCGTAACGCCGACCGCATCAAGTACTTCGGCGACAAGATGAAGACTGCCCGTATCCTGATCAACACCCCGACCACCCAGGGTGGTATCGGTGACCTGTACAACTTTGCCATCGCACCGTCCTTGACGCTGGGTTGCGGTTCCTGGGGTGGTAACTCCATCTCCGAAAACGTGGGTCCCAAGCACCTGATCAACAAGAAGACAGTCGCAAAACGGGCAGAAAATATGCTGTGGCACAAACTTCCGAAATCCATCTACTTCCGTCGTGGTTCCCTGCCGATCGCCCTGGGCGACCTGGAAGGTAAAAAACGCGCACTGGTCGTGACCGACCGCTTCCTGTTCAACAACGGCTACGCCGACGAAGTGGTTCGTCTGCTCAAGGGCCTGAAGATGGAAGTGGAAGTGTTCTACGAAGTAGAAGCCGACCCGACCCTGTCTGTAGTACGCAAAGGCGCCGAGATGGCCCATTCCTTCAAGCCGGACGTGATCGTCGCGCTGGGCGGTGGTTCACCGATGGATGCGGCCAAGATCATGTGGGTGATGTACGAGCACCCGGAAACCGCGTTCGAAGATCTGGCCATGCGCTTCATGGACATCCGCAAGCGTATCTACAAGTTCCCGAAAATGGGCGTGAAGGCCGAACTGGTCTGTATCACCACCACTTCCGGTACCGGTTCTGAAGTGACTCCGTTTGCGGTCGTGACCGACGACGCCACCGGCATGAAATACCCGCTGGCCGACTACGAGCTGACCCCGAACATGGCCATCGTCGATGCCAACCTGGTCATGGGCATGCCCAAATCCCTGTGTGCCTTCGGCGGTATCGATGCCGTGACTCACGCCATGGAAGCCTACGTTTCCGTACTGGCCAACGAGTACTCCGACGGTCAGGCGCTGCAAGCCCTGAAACTGCTCAAAGAGTACCTGCCGTCCAGCTACCAGAACGGTGCCAACGACCCGGTTGCTCGCGAAAAAGTGCACAACGCCGCCACCATCGCCGGTATCGCGTTCGCCAACGCCTTCCTGGGTGTGTGCCACTCCATGGCTCACAAACTGGGTGCTGAATTCCACATTCCGCACGGTCTGGCCAACGCCCTGCTGATCAGCAACGTGATCCGCTACAACGCCAACGACAACCCGACCAAGCAGACTGCGTTCTCCCAGTACGACCGTCCGCAGGCTCGTCGTCGCTACGCCGAAGTGGCCGACCACCTGGGTCTGACTGCCGCCGGTGACCGTACCGCAGCCAAGATCGAGAAGCTGCTGGTATGGCTGGATGAGCTGAAAGCCACTCTGGGTATCCCGGCCTCCATCCGTGAAGCCGGCGTGTCTGAAGCTGACTTCCTGGCCAAGGTTGACCAGCTGGCCGTGGAAGCCTTCGATGACCAGTGCACCGGCGCCAACCCGCGCTACCCGCTGATCAGCGAGCTGAAAGCCATCCTGCTGGACACCTACTACGGCCGTCCCTTCACCGAAGACGCTCAGGTAGCGGCCAAGGTAGAAGCCAAGGTTGAAGGCAAGAAGAAGTCCAAAGCCTGATAAGCTGAACCGACTCGAGAGCCCGCGCACATGCGCGGGCTTTTTTGTTTGTCTATCTGCTTAATTTTGCTAGCTTGTTGATAGGCATTCATGAAATGCGAGCTAGCGTATGGCGCTGATACAAGCCTCCATCGAGCAGTTGCGGGTAGGTCACTACATCCATCTCCCCACGGGATGGACCAACCACCCTTTTATGTTCAATGCATTCAAGATCAAGGATCAGCAGCAGCTCGACATCATTCGCCATCTCGATCTCAGCTTGCTGATGGTGGATCCCGACAAGAGCGACCTGCCTATCGAACCCATCTTGCGTGGTGACATTCCTTCCGCCGGGCCTGACCTCTCGATCATCGAAGAGCTGGTGGAGAGCGGCCCTGCCCCGTTTGATGAGAAAGCCTTTCGCCGCTCCCTGCGCGCCGCCGACAAGGCCTTCGGCCAATCCATGTCCGAGCTGCGCGATGCACTGGGGGCACTCAACCTCAAGCCGGACGAAGGGCTCGCCAACACGGCGCAGATAGTACGCAACGCCGCCGCCCGCATCAGTGCCCACGAAGGCCCGCTCGGCCTGCACCTCATTCGCAGCCCGCACACCGACATCCTGCTGCAGCACAGCCTGAACGTGGCCTTCATCGCCATGCTGATGGCCCGCGAGCTCGGCATGAACCCCATTGAAATCGAAGAGACCGGGCTGGCCGGCCTGGTGCACGACATCGGCGAGCTGAAGATCCCGACCCAGATCACCCAGAAACGGGGGGAGCTCAACAAGTCGGAGCAAAACTTCCTCAACATGCACCCCCAGTACGGGCTGGAGATGCTGACCCAGTTGCAGGCCTTCGAGCCCAAGATCCGCCAGGTGGCCCATCTGCATCATGAGCGCCTCGACGGCAGCGGCTTTCCGCTCGGCATCAAGGGGGGCGAGATCCCGCCGCTGGCGCGGATCATCGGGCTGGTGGATTACTATGACGAGCTGCTGCACCCGCGCAACAGCGCCACGCCGGCGGCGCCGAGCCAGGCCATCAGCCAGCTCTACAAGCTGTCGCAGAAGAAATTCGACCAGGATCTGGTCAAGCTGCTGATCAAGGTGCTGGGGGTCTATCCGCCCGGTTCGCTGGTGATGCTCTCAGACGACTCGGTGGCGCTGGTGCTCTCCACCGAGCCCACCATGCCGCTCAAGCCCAAGGTGCTGCCCTACATCAAGGCGCAGCGGCCGGAAGGGGTAGCGATGATCGACCTGCGGGAAGATGAGCGCACTATCAAATCATTTATCAAGCAGGAAGAGCTGGATGAGGGGCAACGGCTGTTTTTCAACCTGACCCGACGCTTCTGTTACTATTTTGCCTTCTGAGTTATCCCCAGAAGCTGGGGATAACTCATTGGACAAACCTGAATAATCACTCGATTGCCCGCAAAATTGTTCGCCATCCACCATGGATAAAAAACGCCCAGCCAAGGGGCCGGGCGGAGCATGCCACCTCCGTGTGGCGTATCCAACGGATACATTCATGCTCCATCCAGCAATATCAACCCTTGGGCGATTACACAAATATCAATTTAACATGCTGATTTAATATGGTTTTATTTCACGTTTCTGGCACACTGCGGCCGCAATCCCGCCCTGGCGCCCCGCAGAACAGGATCCTGATCACATTTATTCAAGGTTGCCGCTTTTTTCGGCACGGACTCTGAGGAACGTTTTTTATGCAGTTGGTCCTCTCCCTGCTTCAACAGATGAGCGTCAGCCTGGTCATCGCTTACCTCTTTTCCAAGAGTCCGCTGCTGCGTCCGCTGGCCAACTACTCGGTCAGACTGCCTCACAAGGTGCTCATCTACATTACCTTCTCCTGCTTCTGCATTCTCGGCACCTACGTGGGGCTGGACATCGACGACGCCATCGCCAATACCCGCGCCGTCGGCGCCGTGCTGGGCGGGCTGCTGGGGGGGCCGCTGGTGGGCTTTCTGGTGGGGCTGACCGGCGGCCTGCACCGCTATACCCTGGGCGGCTTCACCGATCTCGCCTGTGCCATCTCCACCACCTGCGAGGGGCTGCTGGGCGGGCTGGTGCACTGGCGGCTGATGCGGGCGGGCAAGATGGATGCGCTGTTCGAGCCGCGCATCGCCTTCTTCACCACCCTCTACGCCGAGATCATGCAGATGGTGATCATCCTGCTGGTGGCCACGCCATTCGATAAATCCCTGCTGCTGGTGCGTACCATCGCCACCCCGATGATCCTGGCCAACTCCTGCGGCGCCGCGCTCTTCATCAGCATGATCCGCGACCAGCAGCAGATGTACGAGAAGTTCTCCCGGGTCTTCTCCGCCAAGGCGCTCAATATCGCCAACCGCACCGTCGGCATCATGAGCCAGGGCTTCACCCCAGAGGCCAGCCACAAGATTGCCCGCATCATCCAGGAGGAGACCGGGGTGGGCGCCGTCGCCATCACGGATACCGACAAGATCCTCGCCTTCATCGGCATCGGCGAGGATCACCACCAGCCTGGCACCCCCATCACCTCGGCCATCACCATGCAGGCCATCGCCCGCAACAAGGTGCTGTTTGCCGACGGCAACAGCCAGCCCTACCGCTGCAGCATCTCGCCCCAGTGCCAGCTCGGCTCGGTGCTGGTGATCCCGCTGCACGGCGACGAGGGGGTGATCGGCACCATCAAGCTCTATGAGCCCAAGAAGCGGCTGTTTCTCAAGATCAACCACACCCTGGGAGAAGGGATTGCCAACCTGCTCTCCCAGCAGTTGCTGACCGGCCGGCTGGAGCAGCAGCAGCGACTGCTGGTGCAATCCGAGCTCAAGCTGGTGCAGGCCCAGATCAATCCCCACTTTCTGTTCAACACCCTCAACACCATCAGCGCCATCACCCGGCGCGAACCGGAGCGGGCGCGCCAACTGCTGCTGCACCTCTCCCTGTTCTTTCGCAAGAACCTCAAGCGCCAGAGCGGCCTGGCCACTCTGCAGGAGGAGCAGGAGCACTGCCAATCCTATCTGGAGATCGAGCTGGCCCGCTTTGGCGATCGACTGACCGTACAAAACGAGATCCCGCCGACCCTCGCCGACCTCAAGCTACCGAGCTTCACCCTGCAGCCCCTCATCGAGAACGCCATCAAGCACGGCATCTCCACCCTGCTGGAGCAGGGGCACATTCGCCTCTACACCGAGCAGACGGCAGAGCGGGTCACCATCCACGTGGAGGACAATGCCGGCACCTGGCAGGAGAAACCGGCCGGCGACGGGCTCGGCATGACCTTGGTGGACCGGCGCCTCAAGAGCGCCTTCGGCAACCGCTATGGCCTGAGCGTCAGTTGCGAGCCCGACTGCTGGACCCGGGTCTCCGTCACCCTGCCAAGGGAATTGCCATGATCCGGCCGCCGTCCCACACCATCTTCACTCACTACCCCAGCCACGCAGGAGAACCCCATGATCCGCACCCTCATCGTCGATGACGAGCTTTACGCCCGCGAGGAGCTGATGCAGCACCTGGCCGCCGAGCCCGATATCGAACTGCTGGGGGCGGCCGCCAATGCCATCGAGGCGCTGCCGCTTATTCAGCGGCTCAAACCCGACGTGGTGTTTCTCGATATCCAGATGCCCAAACTCAGCGGCATGGAGCTGGTGGCCATGCTCGATCCCCTGCCCCGCATCGTCTTCGTCACCGCCTTTGACGAATACGCCATCCAGGCATTCGAGGAGAACGCCTTCGACTACCTGCTCAAACCGGTGGAGCCGGCCCGCCTCGCCAAGACGCTGGCGCGGCTCAGGCAAGATCTCAGCCCCCAACCCATGACGGCGCTCGCCCCCGCCATTCGCCACATCCCGGGCTACCTGCACAACCGGGTACGGCTGCTGCCCATCGAGCAGGTGGAGTACGCCTTCTCCGATCTCGGCGGGGTGCACGTGGCGAGCCAGGGCGAGCTGTTCCACACCCAGCTCACCCTCAAATCCCTGGAGGAGAAGACCCCGCTGCTGCGCTGCCACCGCCAATATCTGGTGGCCCCGGCCGCCATCTTCGAGATCCGGCTGCTGGAGAACCAGCTGGCGGAGATAGTGACGCCGAGCGGCGCCCAGGTGCCGATCAGCCGCCGTTACCTGAAGGAGTTGAAGGAGATGCTGGGGCTGGAGTAAGCCCCACGATGTGAGCCGGATCACGAGCGCCGACCGCTCGGTCCGCCATATGACCGCTCATGCCGTTTCACCTGCCGTTAACAGAGCAAGTCCCTACACTGGCCGCGCACACCCAACAATAACAAAGCAGGAGCGTAGCAATGATCTGGTTCTTCCTCTGTGTCGGCTTACTTGTGGCCGGCTATTTCGTATACGGCAAATTCATCGAACGGATATTTGGCCCCAAGCCGGAGCTGAAAACCCCCGCCATCACCATGGCGGACGGGGTGGACTATGTCCCCATGTCGGACAAGAAGGTCTATCTGGTTCAGCTGCTCAACATCGCCGGCGTCGGCCCCATCTTCGGCCCCATCCTGGGCGCCCTCTACGGTCCGGTCGCCATGCTCTGGATCGTGTTCGGCTGCATCTTCGCCGGTGCGGTGCACGACTACTTCTCCGGCATGCTGTCGGTGCGCGCCAAGGGCGCCTCGGTGCCGACCGTGGTCGGCGAACACCTCGGCACCACCGCCAAGCACTTCATGAACCTGTTCGCCGTGGTGTTGTTGATGCTGGTGGGCGTGGTGTTCGTACTGAGCCCGGCTGGCCTTCTGGCCAACCTCACCTCAACCGATCTGGTCTACTGGATTGCGGCCATCTTCGCCTACTACATCCTGGCGACCATAGTCCCCATCGACAAGATCATCGGCCGTTTCTACCCCATCTTCGGCGCCCTGCTGGTGTTCATGTCGGTCGGTCTCATCATCGGCCTCATCGTCTCCGGCAAAGGCTTCTACAACACCGGGATGGATTTCTCCAACCTGCACCCAACCGAGCTGCCGCTGTGGCCGCTGTTGTTCATCACCATCGCCTGCGGCGCCGTGTCGGGCTTCCACGCCACCCAGTCACCGCTGATGGCGCGCTGCATGCAAAACGAGAGCTCCGGCCGTTTCATCTTCTACGGCGCCATGATTGGTGAAGGGATCATCGCCCTCATCTGGTGCACCCTGGGTCTCTCCTTCTACGACAGCACCGAGGCGCTCAACGCCACCCTGGCCAGCGGCGGCCCCTCTGCCGTGGTGCACGAGGTCTCCACCAGCCTGCTTGGCACCGTGGGCGGCATCCTCGCCATCCTCGGCGTGGTGATCCTGCCCATCACCTCCGGTGACACCGCGTTTCGCAGTGCCCGCCTCATCGTCGCGGACTTCCTGAAACTGACCCAGAAGCCCATGGCCAAGCGACTGCTGATCGCCATCCCCATGTTCATCCTCGGTTTCATCATCTCCAAGGCCGAATTCGGGGTGATCTGGCGCTACTTCGGCTGGGCCAACCAGACCACTGCGGTGATGATGCTGTGGGCGGCGGCGGCCTACCTCGCCAAAGAGGGCAAGCTGCACTGGGTCTGCACCATTCCCGCCATGTTCATGACCGCCGTGGTGTTCACCTACCTGGCCAACGCCCCCATCGGGTTCGGGCTGGAGATGGACGTCTCCACCATGATTGGATTGGCCAGCACTCTGATCGTCACGGTGGCCTTCCTGGTGAAATTCAGGCCCGCGCTGATCAACAAGCCCAACGAAAGTTGATCCACGCCAACCATGTCAAAAAAGGAGCCATAAAGGCTCCTTTTTTTGCTGCTCATCTCATCGCACTAATGCCATACTCGTCCCGTAAGTTCTTGTCATGGATACGACTTTACGGACTTGCCCCCAATAACATCAGCGTCTGTTTTGACGACTTGGAAACCACTTAAGCTTCAGTACAACAAAACAACTTAATATTTCGGGCCCGACAGGAGGGAAATCAGGTGGCTGACTGCCTTGCAGAGCCCTGTTCCCAATGACAATGCGGTGCGTCAAGCCAGCGGAGGCGTAAATGGCACTCGATTATTTTGCTCTTGGTCTGCTTTTTTTTGTGGGTTTGGTCATTTTTTATGGGGTCATCGTCATTCACGACATTCCCTATGAAATAGCCAAGCATCGTCAGCACCCCCATCAGGATGCCATTCACGTGGCCGGCTGGGTCAGTCTGTTTACCTTGCACGTGCTGTGGCCCTTCCTCTGGATCTGGGCCACCCTCTATCGTCCCGAGCGGGGCTGGGGGTTCAATCAGCGGCTGCAGCAGGATGAAGAGGATATTCAGCAGCTCAAACAGGAGCTGGCCGACCTCAAAACCCGTCTCAACACCATCGAACAGACCGAGCAACAGGGATAAATCATGGACCTGCTACTGATCCTGACCTACACGGCCATCTGCGTGGCCATCTTCAAAATCTTCCGTATCCCGCTCAACAAGTGGACCGTGCCCACCGCCGTACTGGGCGGCGTGCTGATCATCGGCACCCTGATCATGCTGATGAACTACAACCATCCCTACTCCGAGATGGCGCGCAACTACTATGTCTCCACCCCGATCGTGCCGCTGGTCAAGGGCCGGGTCATCGAGGTGCCGGTACAGGCCAACCAGCCGGTGAAGAAGGGCGACGTGCTGTTTCGCCTGGATGCCGCCCCCTTCCAGCTGAAGGCAGATAGCCTGACGGCGCGAGTTGAATCCAACCGCAACCACCTCAAGTCCATCAAGGCCAGGTTGCGCTCCGCCAAGCTCGACCGGGATCGCGCCAGCGATCTGATGCGTCGCGGCGTAGGCAAGCAGCGCGACCTCGACGTCACCCAGGCCAACGTGGACGACATCGTGGCCCAGATCGAGCAGCAACAGGCAACGCTGGAAGATCTGCAGGCCCAGCTTGACGAGGCCAAATATCAGGTCGCGCAGACCGTGGTCTATGCCCCGAGCAACGGTCACGTAGTGCAGCTGGCCTTGCGCCCCGGCATGATAGCCACCCCCTACATGTATCGCCCGGTGATGACCTTCATTCACGAGGATGAGAACGCCTATGTAGGCTGGTTCTGGCAGAACAGCATGCAGCGCCTGGCGGTGGGCGATGAGGCCGAGGTGGTGATCGACGGCATCCCCGGCAAGATCTTCCAAGGCAAGGTGACCGCCGTGATCCCGGCCATCGCCGCAGGCAATGTGCAGGCCAACGCCGGCCTGCTGGATCAGACCAGTGCCGTGCGGCCGGGCCGCCTGCCGGTGCTCATCTCCATCACCGACCCCGAGTGGGCCAAGTATCAGGTGATCGCCGGGGCCAGCGGCCAAGCCGCCATCTACACCAAGCACTTCCACCATGTCTCGGTGATGCGCAAGGTGCTGCTGCGCATGGCCAGCTGGATGAACTACGTCTTCCCCTTCCACTAAGCGAAGACGTCATCGCCAGCGGGCCGGCACCATGCCGGCCCGCTGTTTTTTGGCGCCAGGATCCCTATAATGGCGCCATCCTGCACCACCCCATATCGATACCCCAAGCCTGCATGTTCGTTCTCAGACCCTATCAGACCGACGCCGTCAACGCCGTGATCAGCCACTTTCGTCAGCACCCGGATCCCGCCGTGGTGGTGCTGCCCACCGGGGCTGGCAAGAGTCTGGTGATCGCCGAACTGGCCCGCAAGGCGCGCGGCCGGGTGCTGGTGCTGGCCCACGTCAAGGAGCTGGTAGAGCAGAACCACGCCAAGTACGAAGCATGGGGACTCAAGGCCGACATCTTCGCCGCTGGGCTCGCTCGCAAGGAGGCGAGCGCCCAGGTGGTGTTTGGCTCGGTGCAGTCGGTGGCGCGCAATCTGGCTGCCTTCGACGGGGCGTTTTCGCTGCTCATCATCGATGAGTGCCACCGGGTCTCGCTTGATGACGACAGCCAGTACCATCAGGTGATCGAGCATCTCAAGGCCGCCAATCCAGCCCTCAAGATCCTCGGCCTCACCGCCACCCCCTATCGGCTGGGGCTGGGCTGGATCTATCGGCGCCACTACCACGGCATGGTCAAGAGCCACGGTGAGCGCCTGTTCGGCGACTGCGTGTTCGAGCTGCCGCTGCGCTTCATGGTCAAAAACGGCTATCTGACCCCGCCCAGGCTGGTGGATGCCCCCATCGTCCACTACGACTTCAGCAAGCTGGTGGCGCGGGAGAACGGCCTGTTCAGCGAGGCGGATCTCAACAGCGAACTCAAGCGTCAGCAGCGGGTTACCCCCCATATCCTGAGCCAGGTGCTGGAGTATGCGGCCGATCGGCAGGGGGTGATGATCTTCGCCGCCACCGTCGAGCATGCCCGCGAAATTCACGGCCTGCTGGGTGCCAGAGGTCAGCAGGCCGCCCTCATCACCGGCGAGACGCCGGGGCCGGAGCGCGATGCCCTCATCAACGCCTTCAAGGCGCGCGAGCTCAAGTTTCTGGTCAACGTGGCGGTGCTCACCACCGGCTTCGACGCCCCCCACGTGGATCTCATCGTGATGCTCAGACCCACCGAATCGGTGTCGCTCTACCAGCAGATCGTCGGGCGCGGCCTGCGCCTCTCTCCCGGCAAGACGGACTGTCTGGTGCTCGACTACGCCGGCAACAACTTCAACCTGTTCGCCCCCGAGGTGGGGGAGCCTCGCCCCCACGCTGGCACCGAGCCGGTGCAGGTGCCCTGCCCCGCCTGCGGCTTTGCCAACACTTTTTGGGGCAAGACCGACGAGGATGGCAAGGTGATCGAGCACTACGGTCGCCGCTGTCAGGGGCTGTTTGAAGATGACGAGGGCCATCGCGAGGAGTGCGACTACCGCTTTCGCGCCAAGATCTGCCCCGCCTGCGGCAGCGAAAACGACATCGCCGCCCGCCGCTGCCAGAGCTGCGATCAGCTGCTGGTGGATCCTGACGACAAGCTCAAAGAGGCGCTCAATCTCAAGGATTGCATGGTCATTCGCTGCGCCGGGCTGACGCTGAGTGCCGGACGTGGCAAACAGGGGGAGCGGCTGGAGGTGGTTTATCACGATGAGGATGGTCTCACCCTCAATGAGTACTTCGGATTTCACTCCCAGGGCGCACGGCGCTTGTTTCAACAGGTCTTTGTGCGTCATCATTGGCCCGCTCCGGGTCTGGAACCCGAATTTGCCACCCTGGCGAGCGTGCTGGCGGCGCAAAGCCAGTTTCGCCACCCCGATTTCGTCATCGCCCGCAAAGCGGGGCGGTTCTGGCAGATAAAAGAGAAGATTTTTGATTATGAGGGTCGCTATCGCACCGCCAACTCGCTGGCGTGATGGCCAGTGGCGACCGGCATAAATCGTATGAATGGCTTTGCCACGGTCGATCCCGCATCGGCGGGTGAAACAAGGTTGAATTGTCAGGGCCGGCACCACTGCCGGGCCCCTTCGTCACGTTTAGAGGATGTTATGCAGCGGCTGTTGATTGGTTTTTGTGCTCTCTTTTCCCTGGCGGCCCAGGCCGCCCCGCTGACGCCCCCTCAGGGTGGCCAGTACGCCATCATAGTGCAGGGCAACAACGGGGTTGAATTTGCCCGCCATGCGGATCAGATGATCGCCCCCGCCTCCACCATGAAGGTACTCACCGCGCTGGCGGCCCGTCTCGAGCTCGGTGCCGACTTCCGCTTTGCCACCGACATTCAGGCTCAGCCCGGCGCCAAACAGGGTGATGCCATCAATGGCGACATCTGGATCAACTTCGTCGGCGACCCCACCCTCTCCCGCATGGATCTGCTGGCCCTGTTCAAGCAGCTTGGCGTGAACCGCATCAAGGGCAACGTCTACGTCAACACCGGCGCCTACAACGGCTACGAGCGCGGCAACGGCTGGTCGTGGGGGGATCAGACTCTCTGCTTCGCCGCCCCGGTCTCGTCGGTGATCATCGACAAGAACTGCGCCTACGGCACCATCACCGCCACCCAGATCGGCAAACCGGCCACCGGCAACGTGGCCACCGGCGTGCCCATCGGCATCGGTGCCGACAACGTGGAGGTGATGAGCTATGGCGACATGGCGCGCCAGTTCTGCGCACTGGAAGTGGACATGGCCAAGGGTAACTTCTACGAGCTCAAGGGCTGCATCACCCCGAACAAGGAGCCGCAGGGGCTGCGTTTCGCCATCCACGACGTGGAGGCTTGGGGTTGGGACAACATCCGCTGGGCGATGGACAGAGCCGGCATCAAGCATGACGGCCTGCTGCGGGTCACCCACAAGTCGCCGGACAATGCCGAGACGCTGGGCACCCACTACTCGGTCTCATTGCCGGTGATGCTGGCCAAGATGCTGAAAAAATCCGACAACCTCTATGCCGATACCTTCCTCAAGACCGTGGGCCGCCACTACTACAACAAGCCGGGCAGCTATCGCAGCGGCACCATGGCGGTGCGCGCCATCCTGACCAAGAACGGCATCGATCTGGGCAACGCTACCCTGGCCGACGGCTCGGGCCTCTCTGCCCACAACCTCATCAGCGCCCGCCAGATGCTGTCGGTGCTGAACTTCATCCAGAAAAATGATGCCGAGCTTGGCCTCATCAAGCTGCTGCCAAGCTCCCAGGTGGACGGCACCCTGGCCTGGCGGCGCAGCGTCACCGCCCCCATGATGAAAAACAAGGTGCATGCCAAGACCGGCACCATCACCGGCACCTCCAACCTGGTGGGCTTCATCGACACCGCCGGCGGCCAGCGCAAGGCCTTCGTGATGTTCCAGCGCGGCCTGTCGCAGGATCCGGCGACCCACGAGCGCTACCGCGCCAGCAAGGCCGCCTGGCCCTGGACCGTGTTCGAGAAGGGAGTGCTGGAGAGCATCTATCAGCAACAGCCGATCCAGATCGCCGATCAGGGCTGAGCTGCCGCAAGGTGATTGATGATGACGGCCGGCGAAGCGCGCCTTATCGAAGATGACGAACGGCTGTATCGACAATTTCCACTTTGACTAGTCACGAGGCGGGGCTATTCTGTCCCCAGCCTCATATGAATGGAGAGAGAACATGTTTGCAGTGATTTTTGGTCGTCCCGGTTGCCCCTATTGTGTCCGTGCCAAGCAGATCGCCGAGCAGCTGGTTGAACAGCGTGACGATTTCAAATTCCGCTACGTGGACATTCACGCCGAAGGCATCACCAAGGAAGATCTGGCCAAGAGCGCCGGCAAGCCGGTCAATACCGTGCCGCAAATCTTCCTGGACGAGCAGCACATCGGTGGCTGCACCGATTTCGAAGCCTATGCCAAAGAGAACCTGGGTCTCTACCAGTAAGCTCACCTTGTGAAAAAGGCGCCATCAGGCGCCTTTTTCATGGTCAATGGTCTGCCTTAGCCGACAACCGGGGTGAAACGGCTCACCACGTCTCCCTGATGCTCGATCCACTCCATGAACATGGCCACCGGGCGGGCGTAGACGGCGCCATCCTGCTCGCTCTGGTAGATCACCAGCTGCTCCCCGGTTTCGGTGTGCAGGGCCAGGGTCAACACCTGATAATACCCACCCTTGAAATGGCGGTAGCGACCAACTGCGGGGGCTTGCATGGGAACTCCTTCGATATCGACACCAGGCGGCGCCAGCATGGCGCGCAGACCACATGCTCTGCTTTTTGGGCTGGCGCCGACAAAAATAATGACATTTTTCACGCAAGCCAATCGTGCCAGCGAGAGTGAATATTTCAACACAGTCGGGTAGCTTTGTTAATCAGCCCCTCATCTTTCACTGGTGAAACTCGGTTACCACAAACGATCGTGCTGAATTTAACGTTTTAGCAACCCTGTTTTAGGGCTAAAAATCAGGGAATTCTACTAAAAAGAGGATTGTTCTAGCATTCAATTCTGTGAAGAATAGGGGAAAAGAAATTTGATACTAAAAAACGCCTTTTTCGCCAACGCGCCCCCAGGGGAAGGAATCACAGTCACCATGTTCACTATCGACAAGTCGCACAAGCTCGACGATGTCTGCTATGACATCCGCGGCCCGGTGCATAAAGAAGCTCGCCGTCTCGAAGACGAAGGCCACCGCATCATCAAGCTCAACATCGGCAACCCGGCCCCGTTCGGTTTCGATGCGCCGGAAGAGATCATCAAGGATGTGATCCTCAACATGCCGCTCAGCCAGGGCTACTGCGACTCCAAGGGGCTGTTCTCGGCCCGCAAGGCGGTGATGCAGTACTACCAGCAGAAAGGGATGCGCAAGGTCGACATCGACGACATCTACATCGGCAACGGTGCCAGCGAGCTCATCGTGATGGCGATGCAGGCGCTGCTCAACAACGGCGACGAGATGCTGGTGCCCTCCCCCGACTATCCACTCTGGACGGCGGCAGTGACCCTCTCCGGCGGCCATGCGGTGCACTATCGCTGCGACGAAGGGGCCGACTGGTATCCGGATCTCGACGACATCCGTGCCCGCATCACCCCGCGCACCCGCGGCCTGGTGCTGATCAACCCCAACAACCCGACTGGCGCCGTCTACGGCAGCGAGTTCCTGCTGGAAGTGATCGAGATCGCCCGCCAGCACAACCTCATCATCTTCGCCGACGAGATCTACGACAAGATCCTCTACGACGACATCTCCCACACCAGCGTCTGCACCCTGTGCGACGATGTGATGGTGGTGACCTTCAACGGCCTCTCCAAGGCCTACCGTGCCTGCGGCTTCCGTCAGGGCTGGATGGTCATTACCGGTCCCAAGGGCCGTGCCAAGGGCTACATCGAGGGGCTGGAGATGCTGGCCTCCATGCGGCTCTGTGCCAACGTACCGATGCAGCACGCCATCCAGACCGCCCTGGGTGGCTACCAGAGCATCAACGAGCTGATCCTGCCGGGCGGCCGTCTGCGCCGCCAGCGCGACAAGGCGTGGGAGCTGCTCAACGACATCCCTGGCGTCTCCTGCGTCAAGCCCAAGGGGGCGCTCTACATGTTCCCGCGCCTCGACCCCAAGGTGTATGACATTCGCGACGACCAGAAGATGGTGTTCGATCTGCTGCAGCAGGAAAAATTGCTGCTGGTGCAGGGCACCGGCTTCAACTGGCCGGCGCCGGATCACTTCCGGCTGGTGTTCCTGCCCCGGGAAGAGGAGCTGGAAGAAGCCATCGGCCGTCTCGCCCGCTTCCTCAAGGGCTACAAGCAGTAAACAAGGCTCATGAAAAAGGCTCCCGCGGGAGCCTTTTTGGTGTCTGTCGTTTTCTAGCCGCGCCATCAGCCGTGCAGCAGGGCACCGGCCACCAGCACCGCCATGGTGATGAGGGCCACCCCGATGATGAAGGGCAGCACCCAGCGCACGAAGCGATCGTAGGGGATCTTGGCCAGCGCCAGCCCCGCCACCAGATGGGCGGCGGTGGGGGCAAACAGGTTGATCCAGCCGGAGGCGGACTGATAGGCGGTGATCACCAAATCCCGCGAGATCCCGGAAAAGTCCGCCAGCGGCCCCATCAGCGGCATGGAGACGGTCGCCAGCCCCGAGGTGGAGGGGATGAAGAAGCTCAGGATGATGTGCACCAGATAGGCCATCAGGATGAACACCGACGACGACAGCCCGCTCACCAGCCCCTCGGCCCAGTGCAGTATGGTGTCGATGATGACGCCATGCTCCATCACCACATAGATGCCGCGAGCCACCGCCACCACCAGCGCCACCCCGATGAGGTCCCGAGCGCCGCTCAGGAAGGTCGCCACGTAGTTGGACTCCGGCATCCGGTTGATCAGCGCAATCAAAATGGAAGCGCTGAAGAACAGGGTGGAGAGCTCGTCAAACCACCAGCCCAGGGTGGGCAGCAGGTCGATACCCAGATCTGACCAGGGCACCACCGCATAGATCATCAACAGGAAGGTGCCGAAGAAGACCAGCATGGTGAGCTTCTGCTTGCCGCTGAAGGCGAGGTTGCCGCTCTTCATCTGGGAGAACTCGTCGTCATAGGCGATGTCGGCCAGCACGGAGCAGGACTTGTCCTGCTGCACCTGCTTGGCGTAGCGCATCACGAACCAGGAGGCGAAGATCACCAGCAGCAGCCACTGCACAACCCTAAGGCCAATCCCCTCACCGATGGGGATACCGGCAAAACCGGAGGCGATGCCGGTGGCAAACGGGTTGACGGTGGAGGCGAGCACCCCGACCCCGGAGCCGAGCAGGATGATCCCTGCCGCCACCATGCGATCGAAGCCCGCCGCCATCATCACCGGCACGATCAGTGCCCAGAAGGCCACCGTCTCCTCCGCCATGCCGAAGGTGGAGCCGCCGAGGGCAAACAGGGCGATCAGCACCGGGATCAGCAGCCGCTCGCGCCCGGCAAAGCCGCGCACTATGGCCCCCACCCCCGCATCCAGTGCCCCGCTCTGCATGGTCACCGCCAGAAAACCGCCGATGATGAGCACGAACAGCGCCACGTCGGCTGCCTTGTGAAAGCCCTGGATCGGCGCCTTGAGCACATCGAATACCCCCTGCGGTTGGGAGGGGAGCTCGGTGTAGCTGCCGGGCACTGGCAACAGCCGCTCGTCGCCGCTGTAGTCGGCCACGGCAGCCGCCGCAATCGGCTGCTGGGTCTTGGCCGTCACGTAGTTGTATTTGCCCGCCGGCAGCACCCAGGTCAGGGCCGCCATCAGGGCGATGATGATGAAAAGCAGGGTATAGACTGTGGGGAGTTGGCGCTTTTTGGGCGCTTCATGTGGGGTGGTCATAGCTTCCGTACCTCGGCAATACCGTCATGTGATCCGATCACCGCCAGACTAGCGGGTTTGATATGGGAAAAAGGTGATCGCGGATAATAAAATTCCGCAACTTAGCGGGATTTTTGCCAAAAAAACAGGGCCCCGCGGGGCCCTGTTTTCACTTGGGTCAGACTCAGAGCTCGACCACATCGAATTTCACGTCCGGATTCACATCCGCATCGTAATCGACCTCGTCCAGCCCGAAACCGAACAGACGCAGGAACTCCTGCTTGTAACCGGTGTAGTCGGTCAGCTCACAGAGGTTCTCGCTGGTGATGGACGGCCACAGGTCACGGCAGGTCTGCTGCACGTCTTCGCGCAGTTCCCAGTCATCCATGCGGATGCGGGCCTGATCGTCCAGCGCCATGTCGGCAGCGTAGAGACGGGTGCGCATCATGCGATCCACCTGCTCCATGCAGCCCTCGTGAATGCCCTTCTCCTTCATGATCTTGAAGGCCATGGAGATATAGAGCGGCATCACCGGAATGGCGCTCGATGCCTGGGTCACCACGGACTTGAGCACGGCCACGTGGGCGGTGCCGCCCTTGGCGGCCAGATCGCCACGGATGGCGGCGGCGGCGCGGTCCAGATCTTCCTTGGCGCGGCCCAGAGTACCGTGCCAGTAGATTGGCCAGGTCAGGTCGGTGCCGATGTAGGAGTAAGCCACCGACTTGGCGCCGTCGGCCAGCACACCTGCATCGCGCAGGGCCGCCATCCACAGCTCCCAGTCCTGACCACCCATGACGGTGATGGTGTTCTGGATCTCTTCCTCATTCGCCGGCTCGACGGTAGCGGTGATGATCTGATCCTTGTTGGTATCGATGGCGGTGGTGGTGTAGACCTCGCCGATGGGCTTGAGGGCAGAGCGCACCACTTCGCCGGTATCCGGCAGTTTGCGCACCGGCGAGGCCAGGGAGTAGACCACCAGATCGATTTGACCCAGATCCTGCTTGATGAGCTCAATCACCTTGGCGCGGCACTCGTTGGAGAAGGCATCGCCGTTGATGCTCTTGGCGTAGAGGCCCGCCTCTTTGGCGGCCTTGTCGAAGGCAGCGGAGTTGTACCAGCCGGCGGTGGCAGTCTTGGTCTCACTGCCGGCTTTTTCGAAGAAGACACCGAGGGTGGCAGCGCCGGAGCCGAAGGCGGCGGCAATGCGGGAAGCCAGGCCATAACCGGTGGAAGCGCCGATCACCAGCACTTTCTTGGGACCATTCTCGATGGTGCCCTTGGCCTTGGTATAAGCGATCTGGCGACGAACATTGGCTTCACAACCGACCGGGTGAGTGGTGGTGCAGATAAAGCCGCGAACCTTAGGTTTGATGATCATATGGGGTCTCGGATCCGTTTAATGGATGAAATCGGGGCATAAGATACCTCATCTTGCCGCGATAAGGTGCTCTGATGTGTTGAATCGCGGGGAAAATGAGCAAAGCGTGGGACAAATGCCGCCCAAGGAGCCTGCCGTCAGCCTGCCGGAGCGGGGCTGGCCTCCCCACCCCTCTGTACGGCTTGCCAACATGGCAAGATCGATAATGACAAAAAAAACAATTAACCCTGATGGTTGAGGCGACAGCCAAACAACCTGTACTAGTATTCAGCCGGTCGGGTATTGTCATGAAAGGCCTCACCAGGGTCTTAACAAGGAGCTCCGCCATGTTTTGGAATCGCACGGGTAAAAGTGAAAAAAATGAACAAGCGGCACAGATCGCAGAACTTGGCGCCTTTGAGCAGGCCATCCAGTCACGGGTTCCCTATATCGAGTTCACCCCGGAGGGGGTGGTCACCTTCGTCAACGATCGTTTTCTCGCCATCGTGGGCTATGCCCGGGAGGAGGTGATCGGCAAGCACCACAGCGCCCTCTGCTTTCCCGAGGACGTGAAAACCCGCGAATATGAGCTGCTGTGGCAGGATCTGCGCAGGGGGGAGTCGCGCAACGGCCGTTTCATTCGGCAGGCCAAATCGGGCAAGGCGGTCTGGCTCGAAGCCAGCTACTTCCCGATCCTCCTCGATGGCAAGGTGATCAAGGTGGCCAAGGTGGCCTCCAACGTCACCGAACAGCAATCCACCCTGGAGCGCACCCAGGCCCTGCTGGCGGCTCTGGACAAATCCCTGGCCGTCATCGATTTCCAGCCCGATGGCACCGTCATCACCGCCAACCAGAATTTCCTGCACTGCTTCGGCTACCGGCTGGACGAGGTGGTGGGCCAGTCCCACCGCATGTTCTGTGACGAGGAGTTCTATCAGCAGAATCCCAACTTCTGGCGGGATCTGGGAACGGGCTCCATCCAGTCGGGGCTCTTCATGCGCCGTGGCCGCCACGGCGAGAAGATCTGGCTGGAGGCCACCTACAACCCCATCTTCAACCACGAGGGCAAGGTGATCAAAATCATCAAGCTGGCGAGCAACATCAGCGAGCGGGTGGAGAAATCCATCTCGGTGCGCGAAGCGGCCCAGAAGGCCTGCGCCATCGCCGGAGAGACGGTGCTGAGCGCCGCCAGGGGACGGGAGGTGATCGACAAGGTGCTGGAAACCTCGGCCCACATCAACAGCTCGGTCAGTGAAGTCAGCCGGCAGATAGAGAACCTCAACCAGCAATCCAGAAGCATAGAGTCCATCATCTCGACCATCAGCAGCATCGCGGATCAAACCAACCTGCTGGCGCTCAACGCCGCCATCGAGGCGGCCCGCGCCGGCGAGCAGGGCCGCGGGTTCGCGGTGGTGGCCGATGAAGTGCGCCAGCTGGCGGCGAGAACCTCCACCTCCACCGGCGAGATAGTCTCCGTCATCCGCCTCAACTCCGACATCACCTCCAGGATCACCCAGACCGTCTCGGTAGTGTCGGACAAGGCGATGGCGGGCCAGGCCCAGGCCCAGGCCGACATCATCGCCGGCGTCATTCAGGAGATCATCGAGGACGCCAACTCGGTGTCGGACACCGTCAAGGGCCTCTCCATCTAAGGGCCTCTCCATCACAACACACGGGGCCAGGCCCCGTGTTTTTTATCTTCCGATCAAAGCGTCAATCCTGCCCCGACAGATAGTGCCTGGCCTCCTCATCGGCCTGCTGCAGGGCGCACTCCCACAGCTCGGCGATGCAGATCCCCTCCTCGCCCACCGCTTCCTCTTCCAGCGCCTCCAGTGCCCGCGCATCGGCCAGGGTGAAGGGATGGTGGCCAAGCAGCAGTCGCGCCTGCGCCAGTAACCTCATGTCACTCATGATCACGCTCCTCGCTGCTACCTGCCCTGACTGTAGTCAATTTGTGGCCGTCACGGGCCTGTGGTGGCCGCCGGCATTCGCACACGCCTGGCCGGCAGCTGTCCCACCGCGATCCCCAGCAGCACGGCGCCACAGGCCACCCATTGCAAGGCGTTGAGGGTCTCTCCCAGCAGCAGATAGGCCAGCAGCAGGGTGAACACCGGGATGAGATTGACGTAGGCCGCCGCCAGCGTCACCTTCACCTGGGTCACCGACCAGTTGTAGAGCAGGTAGGCCCCCAGGGTCACGCAGGCGCCGAGAAAGACGATGACCGCCATGTCCTGCCAGACCCAGGCCGTCGGCCAGGGTTCGCCAAAGGCAAAGGGGGCGAAGAAGAGGGTGCCGACAAACGCCTGCAACGCGGTCAGGGTCAAGACGCTGTAACGGCTGCAGAGCTTCTTGAACACCACGGAGTAGGTGGCGGCGCAGAACATGGCCGCCATCTCCAGGCTGTTGCCAAGCAGGGCATTGGGGGCAAATTCATCCGTCCCGCTGCCAAAGCCGAGCAGCGCGATGCCGAAGATGGCGATGGCAAAGCCGAGCAACTGACGGCGGCTCACCCGCTCGCGGATCAGCACGAAGGCCACCAGCGCCACGATGAGCGGCAACAGAGCACAGACCATGCCGGCCTGACCGGCACTGGTGTAGCGCAGGGCGTTGACCTCCAGCAGGAAATAGAGACAGGGCTCCAATGCCCCCATCAACGCCAGCCAGCGCCAGTCCCCTTTCTGATAGCGGAAATTGCCGAGATAGCGGTAGCAGCACAGCCAGCAGAGCGCCGCCACGCTCATGCGCATGAACAGCACCTGACCGAAGCCCCAGACCCCCAGCACGTGCTTGAGCGCGATGAAGGAGCTGGACCAGAGCAGCATCGCCAGGGTCAGGGTAAAAATGGGTAAAGGGCGCACGTTTCCTCCATGAAATTGGCTATTTGAATAATAACCATGCGGCCTTGCGGTTGTTAAAAGGCACCTAAAATCAGATAATACCGCCGCCTTCACACCGGATAACCAACCTGCAATGACTGAGTACCTGCTTTTATTGGTCGGCACTGTGCTGATTAACAACTTCGTGCTGGTGAAATTCCTCGGCCTGTGCCCCTTCATGGGCGTCTCCGGCAAGCTGGAAACCGCCATCGGCATGGGGCTGGCGACCACCTTCGTGATGACCCTGGCCAGCGCCTGTTCCTATCTGATGGAACACTATATCCTGATCCCGCTGAACATCGCCTACCTGCGCACGCTTGCCTTCATTCTTGTGATCGCCGTCGTGGTTCAGTTTACCGAGATGGTTATCCGCAAAAGCAGCCCCACCCTCTATCGTCTGCTGGGCATCTTCCTGCCGCTCATCACCACCAACTGCGCCGTGCTGGGGGTAGCCCTGCTCAGCATCAACGAGCACCACAATTTCATCCAGAGCATCATCTACGGCTTCGGCGCCGCCACCGGTTTCTCGCTGGTGCTGATCCTGTTTGCCGCCATGCGCGAACGTCTGGTGGCCGCCGACGTCCCAACCCCGTTTCGCGGCGTCTCCATCGCCATGATCACCGCCGGCCTGATGTCGCTGGCCTTTATGGGCTTTACCGGCCTCATCAAGATATAGCGCTATGACTCACATACTCTTTGCCGTTCTGGTGTTGGCTCTGCTGGCTCTGGCCTTCGGCATCATCCTGGGCTTTGCCGCCGTCAAATTTCATGTGGAAGCCGACCCCATCGTCGATCAGCTCGACGCCCTGCTGCCGCAAACCCAGTGCGGCCAGTGCGGCTACCCGGGCTGCAAGCCCTACGCCGAGGCGCTGGCCAATGGCGACCAGATCAACAAGTGCGTGCCAGGTGGCGATGCCACCATGCGCAAGATCGCCGACCTGATGGGGGTCGAACCCCAGCCGCTTGGCGGCGCCGAGGCCGCCGCCCCCATCAAGAAAGTCGCCTTCATTCATGAAGATCAATGCATCGGCTGCACCAAGTGCATCCAGGCCTGTCCGGTCGATGCCATCGTCGGCGCCACCAAGGCGATGCACACCGTCATTGCAGACGAGTGCACCGGCTGCGATCTCTGTGTCGATCCCTGCCCGACCGACTGTATCGAAATGATCCCGGTGCCGACCACGGTCGACAACTGGAAGTGGGATCTGGCCAACGTCGCCATTCCGGTCAAGATAGTGGAATAAGTAACCATGCAGTCCTTACTCGAACGCATCAAAGCCGGCACTCTGTGGGATTTTCACGGCGGCATTCACCCTCCCGAGAACAAAGACCAATCCAGTCTCACCCCGGTGGTGGACGCCGGTCTGCCGCCCCAGCTCATCATCCCGGTACGCCAGCACGCGGGCCCGGCCGGCGACCTGCTGGTGCGGGTCGGCGACAAGGTCAAGAAAGGCCAGCCGCTCACTCGCCATGACAAGGGGCGTTTCGTGCCGGTGCACGCCTCCACCTCCGGCACCATCACCGCCATCGGTCACCACACGGTGGCCCACCCCTCCGGTCTCGACGATCTCTGCATCACCCTCACCCCGGATGGCGAAGATGCCTGGGGCGAGCGTCAGGGCCGCAGCGACTACTGGAATCTGGAGCGGGGCGAGCTGCTCGAACGCATCCAGCAGGCCGGCATCGCGGGTCTCGGCGGCGCCGTGTTCCCGACCCACAGCAAGCTCGATGGCCGCGGTCAGCTGACCGAGATCCTGATCGTCAACGGGCTGGAGTGCGAGCCCTACATCACCACCGATGACCGGCTGATGCAGGAGTATGCCGACGAGATCATGGACGGCATCCGGGTGCTCAAGCACCTGCTCAAGCCCAAACTGACCCTGATCGGGGTGGAAGACAACAAGCCGGCCGCCATCGGTGAGCTGACCCGTCATGCCACGGACGAAGACGTACTGGTCAAGACGGTGCCCACCAAGTACCCCTCGGGCGGAGCCAAGCAGACCATCGAGCTGCTCACCGGCCGCCAGGTTCCCAAGGGGGGCCGCGCCGTGGACATGGGCATCATGGTGCTCAACGTGGCCACCGTGTTTGCCATCAAGCGCGCCATCATCGACGGCGAGCCGCTCATCTCCCGCATCGTCACCCTCACCGGCGACGCCTTCAAGAAGCCGGGCAACGCCTGGGTGCTGCTGGGCACCCCGGTGCGCTGGTTGCTGCAGCGTTTCGAACTGCAGCCCGAGACGGATCAGCGGGTGATCATGGGCGGCCCCATGATGGGCTTCACCCTGCCCCATGCCATGGTGCCGGTAGTCAAGGCCACCAACTGCCTGCTCTCCCCCACCCGGGCCGAGCTGCCGCCGCCCGGTCCGGAGCAGGCCTGCATTCGCTGCAGCGCCTGTGCCGATGCCTGTCCGGCCAACCTGCTGCCCCAAGAACTCTACTGGTACAGCCGGGCCAAGGAGTACGACAAGGCCGAGGGGCTCAACTTGTTCGACTGCATCGAGTGCGGCGCCTGTGCCTGGGTCTGCCCAAGCGAGATCCCGCTGGTGCAGTACTACAAGATTGCCAAGGATGACATCCGCGAGGCGCGTGCAGAAGCCGAGAAGGCCGAGCGCGCCAAGCAGCGCTTCGAGGCCAAGCAGGCCCGCTTCGAACGGGAAAAAGCCGCCCGCGAAGCCCGCCATGCCGAGGCTGCCGCCCAGCGACGCCAGGCCATGACGGCGGCCGGCGGAGACGATCCGGTGGCCGCCGCACTGGCCCGCATCAAGGCCAAGCAGGACGCAGCACCCGTTGGTGCCAGCGAACTCGCGCCGGACAACAGCGCCATGATTGCCGCCCGCGAGGCGCGCAAGCAAGAGGCCATCGCCCGCCGCGCCGCCAAGGCGGCCGCCAGCGAGCCCGACTCGGCCCAGGCCGATGCACCGGCAACGGACGGGCAGGATGCCAAGAAAGCGGCGATTGCGGCGGCGCTGGCACGTGCCAAGGCCAAAAAAGCGGCTCAGGAGCCAGGCGAAGCAGCGGCTGTGGATAGCCCTGCAGCAGCTCCCCAGTCTGACCCCGCTGCCGACGCGGATCCCAAGAAGGCGGCTATCGCTGCTGCCATTGCCCGCGCCAAGGCCAAGAAGGCCGCCAGCACGCAAGGCGATGAAGTAGCTGCGGATAGTTCTGTAGACGCGCCCCAATCTGACCCCGCCGCCGACGCGGATCCCAAGAAGGCCGCCATCGCGGCAGCCATCGCTCGTGCCAAGGCCAAGAAGGCTGCTCAGGCGCAAGGGAATGCAGCCGTGACCGAAGGTGAAGAGGCCGCCGTGGCAGCCCCTGCAGCAGCGCCGCAACCTGACTCAGCCGCCGACGCGGATCCCAAGAAGGCGGCCATCGCGGCAGCCATCGCCCGTGCCAAGGCAAAGAAGGCTGCGCAGGCGCACGGGGACGCAGCCGTAACCGAAAATGAAGAGGCCGCCGTGGCAGCCCCTGCCGCAGCGCCGCAGCCTGACTCAGCCGCCGACGCAGATCCCAAGAAGGCTGCTCAGGCACAAGGTGAGGAGACCATTGCCAAGCCCGCAGAGGCGCAAGACGAGGAGGCCACTGCCAAACCCGAGGTAACCACCGTGGCGGCACCGGCTGCGACCGCGCCGCAGCCAGCCGCCGATGCGGATCCCAAGAAAGCGGCCATTGCCGCCGCCGTGGCCCGTGCCAAGGCCCGGAAACTGGCGGCCGAGGCAGCAGCCCAGGCCTCTCCTTCTCCATCGACCGACAAGAGCCACTGATCCATGTTCAATATCGCGAGTGCGCCGTTTGCCCACAACCGCAAACAGACCCAAACCCTGATGTTGCTGGTGATCCTGGCCTGCCTGCCCGGTTTTCTGGCGCAGAGCTGGTTCTTTGGTTGGGGCACCCTGATCCAGATCCTGCTGGCGCTGGTCACGGCGCTGGGTTCGGAGGCACTGGTGCTGCGCTTGCGCGGACGCCCTGTCAAACCGGCCCTGCTGGATGGCAGCGCGGCCCTGACCGCCGTGCTGATCGGTCTCTCCCTGCCGCCGCTGCTGCCCTGGTGGATGCTGGTGCTGGGCACGGCGTTTGCCATCATCATCGCCAAGCACCTCTATGGCGGGCTGGGTCAAAACCTGTTCAACCCCGCCATGGTGGCCTATGTGCTGCTGCTGGTCTCCTTCCCGGTACAGATGACCAGCTGGTTGCCGCCCTCCAGCATCGCCGCCTATGACATCGGCTTTGGCGATGCGGCCTCGGTGATCTTCACCGGCTTCAGCCTCGACGGTTACAGCATGGCGCAGCTCAAGCAGGGGGTGGATGGGCTGACCATGGCCACGCCGCTCGACACCCTGAAAACCGGGTTGACTCAGGGCCTCACCGCCGGCGAGGTGATGACCCACACCGTCTTCGAAGGCTGGGGCGGCATCGGTTGGAGTTGGGTCAACCTCGGTTACCTGCTGGGCGGCCTGTTCCTGCTGCAGCAGAAGGTGATCAACTGGCGCATTCCGACTGCCGTGCTGGGCTCATTGCTACTGGCCGCCACCCTGGGCTATCTGGCAACCCCGGATGCCACTGCCACTCCCATGCTGCACCTGTTCAGCGGTGCCACCATGCTCGGGGCTTTCTTCATTGCCACCGATCCGGTGAGTGCCAGTACCACCCCACGCGGCCGCCTGGTCTATGGTGTGCTCATCGGCGTGCTGGTCTATGTCATCCGTCGTTTTGGCGGCTATCCGGATGCCTTCGCCTTTGCCGTGCTACTGGCCAACCTGTGCGTACCGCTGATCGACAGCCTGACCCGCCCGAAAGTCTACGGAGCCCGTCGCAAATGACCCTCGCGCACACCTCACCCTCAGGAATGATGCAATGTTAAAGAGCATGCGCAAAAACGGCGTCACTCTCGCCCTGTTTGCCCTCGCCTGCACCGCCGTGGTGGTGCTGACCAACGAGCTGACCCAGGGGCGGATCGCCCACCAGCAGCAGCTGGAGAAGCTGCGCACCCTCTCCGCCCTGCTGCCGGAGGGGAGCTATGACAACGATCTGGTCGCCAGCTGCAAGCTGGTACAGAGCAGACGCTATCTGGGCAGCGACCAAGCCATGCCGCTCTACACCGCGACCAAGCAGGGCGAAATCACCGGCTACGCGCTGGAAACCGTGGCTCCCGACGGCTACAGTGGGGCCATTCGCCTCATCGTGGGCACCGATGCCAAGGGCGCCGTGAGCGCTGTGCGGGTGTTGGCCCACAAGGAAACCCCCGGCCTTGGCGACAAGATCGAGCTGAAAAAATCGGACTGGATCAACAGCTTCGTCGGCAAGTTTCTCAGCCACGACAACGAAGCCAGCTGGGCCGTGAAGAAAGACGGCGGCGAGTTCGACGCCTTCACCGGCGCCACCATCACCCCCCGGGCGGTGGTCAAGGCGGTGAAGAACCTGTTGCTGCTGCAACAGGAGCACTCAGAGTTGCTGCGCGACGCCCCCGCCTGTGACGCCACCCCCTAACGCCGGAGCACAAGCTATGGAACAAGTCGATGTAATTGACGGGCAGAGCCCGCTCAGCGAGAGCAATGGCCGCCGCGAAGAGCTCAAGGAGCTGATGCTGCAGGGGCTGTGGAAGAACAACCCCTCTCTGGTGCAGGTGCTGGGCCTCTGCCCCACCCTGGCAGTCTCCTCCACCTTCACCAACGCGCTGGGGCTCGGCCTTGCCACCATGGCGGTGCTGGTCAGCTCCAACCTCGCCATCTCGCTGGTGCGCAACCTGGTGCCCAAGGATATCCGCATCCCGGTCTACGTGATGATTATCGCGGCGCTGGTGACCAGCGTGCAGTTGCTGATGAACGCCTACACCTACGGCCTCTATCAGGCGCTCGGTATCTTCATCGCCCTCATCGTTACCAACTGCGTCATCATCGGCCGGGCCGAGGCGTATGCCTCCAAGAACCCGCCGCTGCTGGCTGCCCTCGACGGCTTCATGATGGGGCTCGGCTTTACTCTGGTGCTGCTGGTGCTGGGTGGGCTGCGCGAAATCATCGGCATGGGCACCCTGTTTGACGGTGCCGACCTGCTGCTGGGAGAGTGGGCCAAGTCATTGCGCATCGAGCTGTTCCACGCCGATGCCAGCCTGCTGCTGGCAATCCTGCCCCCTGGCGGCTTCATCGGTCTCGGCCTGATGATCGCCGGCAAGAACGCCATCAACGACTGGATGGGTCGCAAGCAGAGCGCCGAGAAGGCCCACTGCAGCGTGCCGGCCGCGGGTGCCCGCGCGACCCAGCTCTGAGCCAAGAGAGAGCCATGAACAATCAGAAACGTAGGCAGATACTGGAGCGACTGCGGGACGACAACCCCCACCCCACCACCGAGCTCAACTTCAAGACGCCGTTCGAGCTGCTGATCGCCGTGCTGCTGTCGGCCCAGGCCACCGATGTCAGCGTCAACAAGGCCACCGACAAGCTCTACCCGGTGGCCAACACCCCCCAGGCCATGCTGGAACTGGGGGTGGACGGGGTCAAGGAGTACATCAAGACCATTGGCCTGTTCAACACCAAGGCCGAGAACGTCATCAAGACCTGCGCCATCCTGCTGGAGCGCCACGGTGGTGAAGTGCCGGAGAACCGCGAAGCCCTCGAGGCCCTGCCCGGTGTCGGCCGCAAGACCGCCAACGTGGTGCTCAACACCGCCTTCGGCTGGCCCACCATCGCCGTCGATACCCATATTTTCCGGGTTTCCAACCGCACCGGCTTTGCGGTGGGCAAGAACGTCGATCAGGTGGAGGAGAAGCTGCTCAAGGTGGTCCCCGCCGAATTCAAGCTGGACGTGCACCACTGGCTGATCCTGCACGGACGCTACACCTGTCTCGCTCGCAAACCGCGCTGCGGTTCCTGTATCATCGAGGACTTGTGCGAGTACAAGGAAAAGGTCTACCCGGAGAGCTGAACACGGCTACCGGCTCGCAAGCGGCGTAGCCATGGCACCGCTCCTGGCGAGCACGGGCTTGAGCCAAGCGCCGGTATCCGCTCCCCTGGGCGGCACCCATACCACAAGAACCACTACCCGGAGAATTGAGCAATGAGAATCCTGCATACCATGTTGCGCGTCGGCGATCTGCAACGCTCCATCGACTTCTATACCCGAGTGCTGGGGATGAAACTGCTGCGCAAGAGCGAGAACAGCGAATACAAGTACACCCTGGCCTTCGTCGGCTACGGTGACGAGAGAGATGAAGCGGTGATCGAGCTCACCTACAACTGGGGTGTCAGCGAGTACGAGCTGGGCTCGGCCTACGGTCACATCGCACTGGAAGCGGACGACATCTACGCCACCTGCGAGGCGCTGCGCGCCGCCGGCGCCAAGATCACCCGCGAGCCGGGCCCGGTCAAGGGTGGCACCACCGTCATCGCCTTCGTGGAAGATCCGGACGGTTACAAGATTGAGCTGATCGCCAAGAAGGATGCCGGCAGCGGCCTCGGCGACAGTTTCTGATCCAGATTGAGCCCCGAAAAACAAAAAAGAGCGCCAAGGCGCTCTTTTTTATGGATTCGTTTTCTTCAGATGGCGCCGTTGCGGCCCATGTTGATCACCACCCGCCGGTTCTTGGCACGACCATCTTCGGTTTCGTTGGAGGCGACGTGCTGCTTCTCGCCGTGCCCCTCCACCGAGATCTTGCCGGGTTCGATGCCCAGATCCACAAACACCTTCTTGATGGCATCGGCCCGTTTCTCGGAGAGCTTCTGGTTCGGCCAGCGGCCACCATAGCTGTCGCTGTAGGCGTCGATCACCACCACGTCGATGCTCTTGTCCACCTTCACATACTCGCCAATCATCGCCAGCCGCCGCTTGGAGGCCAGCGACAGCTGATCACTGTTCTTGTCATAGGTGAGCACGCTGAAAGCGATGTCGTTGAAACTGTAGGGCAGCAGGCCATTGAGGCAATCCACGAAGGCCTGATACTTGACCCGGAAGTTGACCGAGGAGAGCGAGACCCGCACCGGCCGATTCTGCCGATACCAGTCGCGGTACTGGAAGGTCGGCATGCGCCCCCCTTCCAGCTCGTCCAGCATGGTCCAGGCGGTCTGCCCCTCCACCAGCCCGTCAAACTGCTGGTAAAAGCGCAGCTGGCTCACTTCCCGCCCGGCGATGCCGGGGCGCCAGACCGGCGGCATGATACCTAGGCTGACGGTCTGGGTCTGGGCCTGCTGACGCAGCCCCTTGAGCTCGAAATCCAGATTGATCTTGCGACCGGCGCGGCTGACGAATGCCCCAGTGCCCCAGTTGGGGATGGGGTGCTCGAGCCGGCACTCCACTTGGGTGTCGGAGGTCAAGCGCCAGACGGATTGATCCAGGCCGGCACCGAATTCAGTGACTCCCGCCTGTAACTGCATACTCACGGATATGCTGACCAACCCCAACATCCAAGCGTTCAACTGCCTGCCCTCCACACGATCTCAGGTTAGATATCGGCAGGGGCAGGACAAGCTTTAGGGCAAACCGATCAGTGGGTCGAGGTAGCGTCCATCAGTTTGAAGCGGGCGATGCGCCCCGCCAGCTCCCGCGCCAGCAGATCCAGCTCGGCGCTGTTTTGCTGCAGGGTTTCCGAGTGCTGGCGGTGTGCCTCGTACACCTCGCGGATGGTCATCACGTTGTGCTGGATGTCGTCGGTGACATAGCGTTGCTCCTCGGTGGCGGTGGCCACCTGGGCGGTCATGTCGCTCACCTTGCGCACCTCGTTGACGATGTCGGTCAGCTCGCTGCCCGCCCGCTTGGCCTCGGTCACACTCAGCCCCGCCTGCTCGGTCCCCAGGTGCATGGCGGTCACCGCCTGATTGGCCCCCTGCCGCAGCCGCACCAGCATCCGCTCTATGTCGTCGGCGGCCTGCTGGGTGCGCGACGCCAGCGCCCGCACCTCTTCCGCCACCACCGCAAAACCGCGACCGGATTCGCCGGCGCGGGCCGCCTCGATGGCGGCGTTGAGGGCCAGCAGGTTGGTGCGATCCGAGATCTGCTTGATGAGGTTGAGCGCCTCGCCCACCGATTCGGTGTCCTGATGCAGGCTGTCCACCAGCTGCTGGGTATCACTCAAGGTACCCGCGACCTGCTGGATGGCATCGATGGTCTGATCCACCTCCTTATCACCCTGCCGGGCCCGGCCGATGGCCTGCTGGGTCGCGAGCGATGTCTGGGTCGCGTTGCGCGCGATCTCGGCCACCGTCGAGGCCATCTCGGTGGCGGCCGTCGCCACCAGATCCACCTGGCCAAACCCCTTGGCCACCCCGGCGTTGACTTCGGCAATGACGTTGGCCGAGGCGGCGGCACTGCGGGCCAGCACCTCGCAGGAGCGGCGCACCGCCAGCATCAGCCCCTCCAGATGTTCGAGGAAGTGGTTCAGATCCCGCGACAGCGCACCCAGCTCATCACCGGAGTGCCAGTTGACCCGCACCGTCAGATCGTTCTCCTGCACCAGCCGCTTGAAGGTATGGTGCAGGGCCATGAAGCCCAGGTGCAGATCTCGCACCACCCGCCAGCAGACGAAGCTGGTGAGCAGCACGCACAGCAGAACCCCGGTGGCAGCCCACCAGAAGTCGCTGGCACTCTTCGCCCGCATCTGATCCACCCGCTCGGACAACTGCTGATAGAGGCGGTCTTCGCTCTCCTTGAGCAGGCTGATCTTGTCGGTGCTCAAGGCAAACCAGGCCTCGGCATCCACCCCGAAGCCGCCGCTGGCCGCCTTGTCCAGCGCCAGCTTCTCCATGGCGGCCACCTTGCTCACCACCGGCGAGGCCAGGCTGTCGGCCAGCAGCTGGCGCTGGGAGGGGCTCGCCACCGCCTGGAAACGCTCGAGATAGGTATTCTGGGCCGCCAACAGGGAGATGAACTGCTGCAACAGCACCGGCGTGAAGCTGTCGCGGCCGAACACGTTGCTTAAGGTTGCCCGCTCCAACCCCATCCGCTCCTTGCTCTGCAGGAAGGCGGCATAGGCATTGGTCTGCAGCGCTATGGTGGCATCCCGGCTATTGATGCTGATCTGATCCACCACCGCCAGCAACTGGGTGATCATCCGGGTATAGAAGCTGACCTGCTCCGCCACCTCGACCCCCAGCGCACTGACCCGCTCGCGCATGGCGGTGAGCCCGGCCAGCTCCTGCTGCACCTCTTTGAGCGCCAGCAGGGCGGGATCCTCACGAAAGCGCTGCAGCAGGGTATCGACCTGCTTGCGCTGCACCGGCAGGGCATCGCGAAACTTGTTGCCACCGGAACCCAGGAAGCCGGCCGACATGCCACGCTCCTTTTGCAGCTCGTGGGCCAGCTGCGCTGCTTCCCGTACCACCGCCAGTGCGGCCTGAGCCTGACTCATCTCCTGCTCGACCCGATAACGCTCATAGACGTATCGACCGGAGAAGAACAGCAAGGCCAGCAGTGGCAGGCAGACCACCAGCAACATCTTGTGCGCCAATCCCAGCTTCTTCATCGTTGCTCCCCATTCCATTGTTGAAGTGGTCAATTATAAGCCCGCGTGTCGATAATAGAATCGGCCACCGTGCCGATGGCGGCCGATGAGGGACAAAGGCCGGCTTTTTTGCCATAATACCGCCTCATTTCACGCCGACCGAGATACCATGACCGACGCTGTTCACACCCTCAAGGGCCGTTTTCGTGGCTTTTACCCCGTCGTCATCGATGTTGAAACCGCCGGGTTCAATGCCAGAACCGACGCCTTGCTGGAAATCGCCGCCTATACCCTCAAGATGGACGAGCAGGGCTGGCTCGTGCCCGACCAGATCTTCCATTTTCATGTCGAGCCGTTTGAAGGGGCCAATCTGGAAAAAGCGGCGCTGGAGTTCACCGGCATCGACCCCTTCAATCCGCTGCGCGGCGCCGTCAGCGAGAAAGAGGCGCTGACCGAGATCTTCAAGGGCATCCGCAAGGGGATGAAGGAGCAGGATTGCGGCCGCGCCATCATAGTGGCCCACAACGCCACCTTCGATCACTGCTTCGTCATGGCCGCCGCCGAGCGGGCCGGCCTCAAGCGCAATCCGTTCCATCCGTTTGCCACCTTCGACACCGCCGCCCTCTCCGGCCTGGCGCTGGGCCAGACGGTGCTGGCCAATGCGTGCCAGAGCGCGCGCATTCCGTTTGACAATAAAGAGGCGCACTCCGCCCTCTACGACACCGAGCGCACCACCGAGCTGTTCTGTCATATCGTCAACCGCTGGAAGAGCCTGGGTGGCTGGCCCCCGGCCCACCCGGACGAGGTGGCCAACGACGCCAGCGAGTAACGACGCCCCCTTCCCAAGAGGCTGCCACGGCAGCCTCTTTTCTTGCGCCATTTGGCAAGCCATCTGGTTTGACCAGAATGTCGAAAAAAGGCCCATCCAGCACCGTTTTTTACCTCTCAAGACTCATCACCTGGGTTGAACCGCCGGGAATGCTGTAGATAGGCCATTCACCTGATTTTTTACTCGACATTTGTCACATTTTTCGCAAACTAACTGCCTTTCACACGACAGACAGCAACACAAACTATAAGGAAAGCAAATGAATCCTGTTGTTATCGCGGTGGCGCTGATGCTGGTGCTCAGCCTGCTGCGGATCAATGTGGTGGTCTCTCTCGCCATCGGCGCCATCGTCGGCGGCCTGATCGGCGGTCTCTCCCTCGAGCAGACCCTCAGCACCTTCAGCGGTGGCCTGGGTGGCGGCGCCGAGATCGCCCTCTCCTACGCCATGCTGGGGGCCTTCGCAGTCGCCATCTCCCGCTCCGGCATCACGGATCTGCTGGCGCGCAAAGTGATCAGCCAACTCGGCAAGGATGCCAGCAGCTCGCGCATCCTCTGGGTCAAGGCCCTGCTGCTCAGCTCGGTGCTGGGGGTCTCCATCTCTTCCCAGAACCTGATCCCGGTCCATATCGCCTTCATTCCCATCCTGATCCCGCCGCTGTTGCACGTCATGGCCCAGATGCAGATCGACCGCCGTCAGGTGGCCTGCGTCATCACCTTTGGCCTGACCGCGACCTATATGCTGCTGCCGGTGGGCTTTGGCGGCATCTTCCTCAACAACATCCTGGCCAAGAACCTGATCGACAACGGCGTGCCGGTCGAGCACAGCCAGCTGCCGCTGGCCATGGCCATCCCGGTGCTGGGCATGTTCGTCGGCCTGCTGATCGCCGTCTTCTTCAGCTACCGCAAGCCACGCCAGTATGATCTGGAGAAGATCCTGGCCGCCGAGCCGGAGACGGTCGATCTCAACCTCAACCACATCTGGGTCGCCCTGCTGGCCATCGCCGTGGCGCTGGGACTGCAGCTGATGACCAACAGCATCGTGCTGGGGGCACTGGCCGGCTTCGTCATCTTCACCTGTGGCGGCGTCATCAAGTTCCGCGAGAGCCAGGATGCCTTCACCCAGGGGGTGCGCATGATGTCCCTTATCGGCTTCATCATGATCTCCGCCGCCGGCTTCGCCGCCGTGATGAAAGAGACCCATGGGGTGGAGAGCCTGGTACAGGCCGTCTCCGGCATGATGGCAGGCCACAAGGGGCTGGCCGCCTTCCTGATGCTGCTGGTGGGCCTGCTCATCACCATGGGGATCGGCTCCTCCTTCTCCACCGTGCCCATCATCGCCACCATCTATGTACCGCTGTGCCTGCACCTCGGCTTCTCCCCCCTGGCGACCATCTCTCTGGTCGGCACCGCCGGTGCACTGGGGGATGCGGGCTCTCCCGCCTCCGACTCGACCCTGGGCCCCACCTCGGGCCTCAACGCCGACGGCCAGCACGACCATATCTGGGACAGCGTGGTGCCCACCTTCATCCACTACAACATCCCACTCATCATCTTCGGCTGGATTGCCGCCATGGTGCTCTAAGCCCCCCAAGATGCATAAACATAAAAGGCGACCCCAGGGTCGCTTTTTTGCTGCCTTCATCGCGATGGCATAGACCGGGACAAACCAGCCCGGGCGACCCTCTCAACCTGCTCTTGCTGCTGCATCCTTCCCTTTTATGCAGACGTGACTCGCAGCCCCCCGCTACCCTGCGTTTACCCGTCTCTTCCCTGCCCCATCCCCACACTACCAGGACGATGTCAGGCAACTCACCTGCGATATCCACGGTGTGCCATAAACTTACCCGTCCACATCCCCCCATGCAGCGCGGCGGCATCGCCTGGGTGAACGACGGGCAACAAAAAGGCCGCTCGATGAGCGGCCTTTTTAGCTAGCAGTCAGGGTTTAGCTGTCGCGGCGCTTGCCACCGAATTTGCGACCCTTGTCGAAACCGCCTTCACGGCGATCCTTGTTGAAGGGACGGTCACCCTGCGGACGGCGATCCTTGTTGAAAGGACGGTCGCCACGGAACGGACGATCACCACGGGGCGGACGGGGAGCAGTGTTGCTGCCAGCCGGCACTTCGGTGTAGCGGCTGATCTGCAGCGGACGCTGGCAGACACGGGCCTTCTTGATCACTTCCAGCACTTCGGCGCTCATGCCCTTGGGCAGATCGACGGTGGAGAAGTCATCGGCGATGTCGATGTTGCCGATGAAGCGGCTCTCGATGTTCGCTTCGTTGGCGATGGCACCCACGATCTGGCCAGGCTTGACACCGTGATGGGCACCCACGTCGACGCGGTAGCGCTCCATCTCCACGTCCGGGTTGTCCTTGAGCGGACGAGGCTCCAGGGACGGCATGCGACGAGCCGGGCGATCGCCACGGTCGGCGAAATCACGGCCACCACGGTCGTTGAAGTCACGACGTTCGAAACCACCGCGATCGTTGCCGGCGTTGAACACCGGATCCGGAATGGAGTCATCCAGCAGCAGCGGTTGGTCGCCCTGTACCAGCTTGGCCAGCGCGGCAGCCAGCTCCAGCGGATCGGCAGAGTCTTCTTCGATCAGCTCGTTCACCAGGTTCACGTAGATCTCGAGCTCTTCGCCCATCATGGTTTCGCGGATGCGCTCCTTGAACTTGGCCAGACGGTGCTGGTTGATGTCCTCGGTGCTCGGCATCTTCATCGGCTCGATGGCCTGACGGGTTGCGTGCTCGATAGCGCGCAGCATGCGACGCTCGCGCGGTGCCACGAACAGGATGGCTTCACCCTTGCGACCGGCACGGCCGGTACGGCCGATACGGTGAACGTAGGATTCGGTGTCGTAGGGGATGTCGTAGTTCACCACGTGGGTGATGCGCTCAACGTCCAGACCACGGGCGACCACGTCGGTGGCGATCAGGATGTCCAGCTGGCCTTGGCGCAGCTTGTCAACGGTACGCTCACGCAGCTTCTGCGGGATGTCACCGTGCAGCGCTTCACAGGCGTGACCACGAGCGGCCAGCTTGCCGGCCAGTTCTTCGGCGGCGTTCTTGGTACGCACGAACACCAGCAGGGCTTCGTAGGGCTCGACTTCCAGCAGACGGGTCATGGCGTCCAGCTTGTGCAGACCGGTCACCTGCCAGTAACGCTGGCGGATAGTGGTAGCGGTCGCAGTCTTGGAGGCGATCTTGATCTCTTTGGGCTGCTTCAGGTGCTTCTGGGCCACACGACGGATCTGCTCCGGCATGGTGGCGGAGAACAGGGCAACCTGACGACCGGCCGGGCACTGTTCCATGATCCAGTCCACGTCGTCGATGAAGCCCATGCGCAGCATCTCGTCCGCTTCGTCCAGCACCAGAGCTTTCAGGCCGGAGAGGTCCAGGTTCTTGCGACGGATCAGGTCCATCACGCGACCCGGGGTACCCACGACAACCTGAGCACCGCGGCGCAGGGCGCGGGTCTGGGTTTCGTAGGAGGCGCCGCCGTAGATGGGCAGCACGTGGAAATCAGGCATGTGGTGGGCATAGCGTTGGCACGCTTCAGCCACCTGCAGAGCCAGTTCACGAGTCGGTGCCAGCACCAGGATCTGGGTGTTGCGGTTACCAGCTTCCAGACGAGACAACAGAGGCAAGGCAAAAGCAGCGGTCTTCCCTGTACCGGTTTGCGCCTGCCCCAGCAGATCGTGGCCCGCCATCAGGTGGGGAATTGCTGCGGCCTGGATGGGGGACGGGCGCTCATAGCCCACGTCCTGCAGCGCTTTCAGTACAGGCGCGGCCAGTCCAAGCTCACTAAAAAGGGGCAGTTGTTCGGTATCAGACATAGATTCTTCCAGATTAAGGCAGGCGGCTAACACCGCGGAATAGCAAAAAGGCGGCGATTATAGCGCCACTTTGTTCTGCTGTCTTGAAAAATGTGATAAGCCTCTCAAGACGTTGGCAATTATAGAGGGATCTTGCGACTATGGCTTGCTTATTTTTCACTCATAGTGCGTTATTGCAGATCACGCTTCGCCAGAGTCCTTGTCCCGCTTGTGTTTGAGCACCGCCATGGTCAACCGGCTGGTGCACAATAAACGACCACGTTCATCGCGAATTTCTATCTGCCACACCTGAGTCGTCGCCCCCAGATGCAGTGGCGTGCAACGCCCCGTCACCACCCCTTCCCGCTTGGTTCTCAGGTGGTTGGCATTGACCTCCAGCCCCACGCAATAACTATCAGGCCCGACCGCCATGTTGGCCGCGAGCGATCCCAGCGTCTCCGCCAGCACCACGGAGGCGCCGCCGTGCAGCATGCCGAGCGGCTGATGGGTGCGGTGATCCACCGGCATGGTGGCCTCCAGCCAGTCGGGACCAAAGGCGGTATAGACGATGTCGAGGTGGGCCATCAGGGTGTTGCGAGAGCTGGCGTTGAGCCCTTCAAGGCTCATGGGCTTGCGCCAGATAGGGCTGCTTTCTTGACTCATGGTGCGCGGACTCCTTGCGTGATCAACGGGTTATCGCTGTGCCGTAGCGGCAAACCAGCAGTGTCGGCGAAAAAGGAGCAAAAAAAAAGATGCCCACGCTGGGGCATCTTGCATCGAGGTTGACTCTCACCAGGGATAGGTCACCCCTGGCCACTCGGCCCAGGGCTGGTCGCGCCCCGGCAGGCGCGGCGCGGGCCACTGCCATACCTTGCCGAGCCAGGCGCGCAGTTCGGCCTCCAGTTCGGCATCGGTGAGCGGCGCCTCGGCCACCTTCCAGAAGAAGAGCTCCACCACCACCTCCGGCAACACCGAGGGGTAGAGGTAAACCCCGCCCCAGAACTCGGGCTCCCGCGCCGGGCTCCAGAGGCCATAGGCAAAGGAGCGTTTGGCCAGAAATTCGGAGTGCTGCCACTCCAGATCGGCCTCGTGCTGGCTCAGGCTGAAATTGGCGGAGGGCCACACATCGTCCGGGCGAAACAGCTGATGAAGCTGCTCGCGCTCGCGCAGCATGGCGACGAACTCCACCACCGCCTGGGTCGGATTGACCGGCAGCAGCAGGAAGTGTGGGTGCCGATAGGCTTGCGGCACCCGAAACCGCTTGGGCAGGGTCAGCATCAGAGCAGTTCCAGCAGGGCCTGCAGCGGATGCTTGAGTTTCTCCCCCTCCATCCGCTTGACCTGGCTGCGGCACGAATATCCGGTGGCCAGACAACGGGCTTGCGGCAGGCGAGCCAGGGGCTCGGCCCAGCTCAGGCCATAGATGCCCTTGGAGTTCTCCACCTGTTTGGCATCGTGACCATAGGTACCGGCCATACCGCAGCAGCCCACCGACACCGGTTGCAGGGTGGCACCGAAGCGGCGGAACAGGGAACTCCAGTCACCGTGAGTCGACGGCTTGGCGGTCTTCTCGGTGCAGTGGGCGAACAGATACCAGGGCTCGGCGCCGGCGTGCGCTTCTCGCACCGGCAACACTTCTGCCGGCAAGGAGAGCAGCCACTCCTGGGGCAGCAGCACCTGGAAGTCACCGCGGGCGGGACCGAGCGCCTTCACGTATTCGTCCCGATAGCAGAGCACCAGGGAGGGATCGACCCCCACCATGGGGATGCCGAGCGCCGCCACCTTGTTGAGGAACTGGGCGCTGCTGGCGGCGGTACGGGCAAAGGCGCGCAGGAAGCCCTTCACGTGTTGGGGCTTGCCGTTGGGCTTGAACGGCAGCAGATAGGGCTGCAGGCCGAGCTTGCTGGCGAGCTTCACCAGGTCACGCACCACGGGGGCGTCGTAGTAGCTGGTGAAGGGATCCTGCACGATGAGCACCACTTTTTGACGCTGCTCGGGGCTCATGGCCTCCAGGCCCGGCAGATCGAAATAGCGGGCGCGATGGTCGCGCAGCTCCTCGGCCAGGGTCGGCACGCTCAATAGGGGCACGTCCACCATGCCGATGCTCTTCTCGGTCGCCTTCTGGGCCCACTCCTTCTCGAGGAAGAAGTTGACCAGTTTCGGCGCCTTGGCCAGCAGGGGGGCGTAGCTTTCCACCGTGCCGACGAAGTAATCCTTGGGGCCGCGCAGATAGCGGCTGTGATAGAGCTGCATGAAGCGGGCACGGAAGGTGGGCACATCCACCTTGATGGGGCACTGGCTGGTGCAGGCTTTACACGCCAGGCACCCCTCCATCGCCTCCATCACCTCGTGGGAGAAGTCATACTCGCCGCGGGCGCGGGCCACTGTGTTGCGAAACTTGTCGACGATCTGCTTGAAGCGCAGACCGCCGCTTTGCAGCGCCACCTCCTCACTCAGCGGATCGAAGCCCTGCTGTGCCAGTTGGCGCAGCCATTCGCGCATCAGGCCGGCCCGCCCCTTGGGGGAGTGACGACGGTCGCGGCTGATCTTGACCGAGGGGCACATGGGGGAGTCGGTCTCGAAGGTGAAGCACAGACCGTTGCCGTTGCAATCGAGGGCCCGGGTATAGCTGGTGCGCACCGCCAGCGGGATCTGGCGGTCAAACTTGCCGCGCTTGGGCCCGTCCACCGACACCAGCTCGGCGCCGCTGCCATAAGGCATGCAGATCTTGCCCGGGTTGATGCGGTTGGCGGGGTCAAACGCCCCCTTCACCCGTTGCAGCTCCTCCCACAGCTCGCCGAAGAAGGCGGGGCTGTATTCGGAGCGAAAGCCCTTGCCGTGCTCGCCCCACATCAGGCCGCCGTATTTGGCGGTGAGCGCCACCACCTGATCGGAGATGCGCCGCAGCAGCACCTCCTGCTCGGGATCGCACAAGTCCAGCGCCGGGCGCACGTGCAGCACCCCGGCATCGACGTGGCCGAACATGCCGTAGTCAAGGCCATGAGCATCCAGCAGGGCTCGAAACTCCATGATGAAGTCCGCCAGCGACTCCGGCGGCACGGCGGTGTCTTCGGTGAAGGCCACCGGCTTTTTGCGCCCTTCGGCGTTGCCGAGCAGCCCCACCGACTTCTTGCGCATGGCGTAGATGGTCTCGATGCTGGCCAGGTGGTTGCACACCTGATAGCCGATGATCCCCGCCTCCCCCTTGGCCAGCAGGCCATCGATACGGCGGCACAGCTCGGCCACCTTGGCCTTGTGCTCATTCTCGTCGGTATCGGCAAACTCGACGATGTTGAGCCCCTGCAGATCCTTGCCCGGCACCTCCTGAATGAACTCTTTGACCGAGTGCCAGATGATGTCGGCGCGAGCCAGCCCCAGCACCCGGGAGTCCACCGTCTCCACCGACAGCGCCAGGGCCTCGACCATAAAGGGGGCGTTGCGCAGGGCCGACGGGAAGCTGTCGTACTTGACGTTGACCAGGGTGCGGTAGCGCGGGATGGGGGTGATGTTGAGCCTGGCTTCGGTGATAAAGCCCAAGGAGCCTTCCGAGCCACACAGCACCCGGCTGACGTCCAGGGTGTCGGTATCGGGTTGATAGAGGTGCTTGAGATCGTAACCGGTCAGAAAGCGGTTGAGCTTGGGGAAGGTGGCCTCGATGTCGGCGCGCCGCTCACGGCCGATGCGATAGAGGGTGCGATAGATCTCCCCTTCGCGGTTTTCGAGGGCCAGCTTGTCCGCCAGACGCGGGCCGGTCACCGGCTCGGTGGCCATGAGATCGCCGTTTTCCAGCACCGTGTTGAGGCCGAGCACGTGATCCGAGGTCTTGCCGTACACCAGCGACCCCTGCCCCGAGGCGTCGGTGTTGACCATGCCGCCCAAGGTGGCGCGGTTGGAGGTGGAGAGATCCGGCGAGAAGAAGTAGCCGTGGGGCTTCAAATAGGCGTTGAGCTGGTCTTTGACCACCCCGGCCTGGGCCCGTACCCAACCCTCTTCCAGATTAATTTCCATGATCTGGTTCATATGGCGCGAGAGATCGACGATAATGCCGCCGCCCAAGGATTGACCATTGGTGCCGGTACCGCCGCCGCGAGGGAAGAAACTCAAGGTCGCGTACTCGGGCCCCTGGGCCAGCTTGAGCATCACCGCAATATCATCCGCACTGCGCGGATAGAGAACCGCCTGAGGTACTACCTGATAGACGCTGTTATCCGTCGCCATCGCCAACCGGCTTGCATAAGACTTTTCGATATCACCACGAAATGCTGATCGCGCCAGCAACTCAAGAAACTGCAGGGTTGTAGGTGACAAACTGTCCTGGTAATCGAGTCTCGGGATCATGAATCCTTGTTCCCTTCCTTTGCTTGATGCCGGAACTCCGGCGACAACGACCGTTCGGGCCAGCCTCTTCGCGGGCCCCCGAACCAGTCCGCTCACATGTGAGCGGGCAGTATATCAGCTAGAAAACCGCTTGCGCGCGCAATCTTCACCATTTGAAAGGAGGACTTTTATGGCTCATTACAGCCATGTTATCAGTACGCTTATTCGCACCGAAAAACAGGCGCTGACCCTGTCGCTGTTTGGTTGCATCACCTTTGCCATTTTCGGGATCGGCTATGGCCTGTTCGTCGGTTCCAACGCCATCATGCTGGACGGCATCTTCACCCTGTTCAGCATGGGCATGACGGGGCTGGGACTCATCACCGCCTACCTGGTTACCCGCCCTTCCGACGCCCGCTTTCAATACGGCTACGCCCACTTCGAACCCATCGCCAACGTCATCAACGGCACCATCATTCTGCTGCTCTGTCTGGCGGCACTCTACAACGGCCTCACCACCCTGCTGGCGGGCGGACGGGAGATCGATCTCGGCCACGCCCTCATCTATGCCGTCGTCTCCACCTTCTTCTGCGGCATCATCTACCGGGTCGAGGCCGACGTGGCCGAGCGGGTCAACTCCGAGCTGGTGCGGGTGGACTCCAAGGAGTGGCTGGTCGACACCCTGCTCAGCACCACCCTGCTCATCGGCTTCGTGGTCGCCATCGGCCTCGATGCCATCGGCTACGGCCACTACAACCGCTACATAGACCCGGTACTGGTCTCGCTGCTGGCCCTGTGCGCCACCCTCATCCCCATCAAGGTGCTCGGTCGCAACCTGCGGGAAGTGCTGAAGATCGCCCCCAAGGGGGATGTCTCCCGGCTGGTGGCCAGCGAAGTCGAGGCCCTGCGCCTGCGCCATGGCATCGAGTGCTACAGCCATCTGGCGAAAAGCGGCCGCCGCTTCGATCTCGAACTCAACATTCTGGTAGCCCCCGGCCAGGAGTGGCCCGTCGAGCGCCAGGATGCCCTGCGCCAGGAGCTCTGGTCCCGCCTTGGCGATACCCTGGGGGACGCCTGGCTGTCGGTCTGCTTCACCCGCGAGAAACGCTGGCTGTAAGCCGCACGGCGGGGCTTGCCTGGCAAGCTCCGCCCGCTCCTGTCGCCCCGCTGGGCGAGCGCCTTTGCCCCTGCGCTGCCCGCCCCCCTCTTGCCAAATACGGGATTCCCGTTATCATCAGGGCTCATTTTTAACCCGAGGTTTTATTGCCCATCATGGACAATCCCCGAAGTTGCCCTTCGTTTCTTCCCGTCAAAGCCTATCTTTATCTGCTTAATCAGCGCCTCTGAATAACGCCATTGCCTTGCTGTCACTGCGGCCATCGTACGCCGTGCTTACTCTTTGCTTTGTCTGTTTTTATTGAGGTCACTACATGGAATTGCTGCTGGATCCCCACATCTGGATCGGTCTGTTTACCCTGATCGTCCTGGAAATCGTGCTCGGGATCGACAACCTGGTCTTCATCGCCATCCTGGTGAAAAAGCTGCCCCCCGCCCAGCGGGACAAGGCCCGCGTCATCGGCCTGTCGCTGGCGCTGCTGATGCGCCTGGGGCTCTTGAGCGTGATGTCCTGGCTGGTCACCCTGACCACCCCCATTTTGCACCTGTGGGATCACCCCTTCTCCGGGCGGGACCTGATCCTGATGGGGGGCGGCCTGTTCCTGCTGTTCAAGGCCACCTCCGAGCTGCATGAGCGGCTGGAGGCCAAGCCGCCCGAAGACGGGCCGGTCGGTGTCTACGCCAGCTTCGGCGTGGTGATCACCCAGATCCTGGTGCTGGATGCCATCTTCTCGCTGGACTCCATCATCACCGCCGTCGGCATGGTGGAACACCTCGGCGTCATGATGGCGGCCGTCACCATTGCCATGCTGGTGATGGTGCTCGCCTCCAAGCCGCTGACCCGCTTCGTCAACGCTCATCCCACCGTCGTGGTGCTCTGTCTGAGCTTCCTGCTGATGATCGGCTTTAGCCTGGTGGCGGAAGGCTTCGGCTTCCATATTCCGAAGGGCTACCTCTACGCCGCCATCGGCTTCTCGGTGCTGATCGAATTCTTCAACCAGCTCTCCCAGCGCAGTGCCGAGCGCCACGAGGCCAAGCAGCCCCTGCGCGAGCGCACCACCGCCGCCATCTTCAAGCTGATGGGCAGCAAGGCGTACCAGGACCGACCGGACGACGATCTGGACGCCCCCGCCGCCGAGCCGGTGAGCTTTGGCGAGGAGGAGCGCTACATGGTGACCGGGGTGCTCTCGCTGGCCGAACGCTCCATCCGCACCATCATGACCCCGCGCTCCGAGATGGCCTGGATCGACGTCAACGACTCCAACGACGAGATCCGCGCCCTGCTGCAGCAGGAGCCCCACAGCCTGTTCCCGGTCTGTGACGGCGATCTGGACGAGGTGATCGGGGTGGTCAAGGCACGCGACCTGCTGTTTGCCCTCAACGAAGGGCAATCCTTGAGCGAGCTGGCCAAGCAGAACGACCCCATCATAGTGCCGCAGACCATCAACGTGATTAAGCTGCTGGCGGAGCTGCGCCAGGCCAAGGGTAGCCTCATCCTGGTGGCCGACGAGTTCGGCGTGATCCAGGGGTTGGTGACCACCCACGACCTGCTGGAGGCCATCGTCGGCGAGCTGCCCGATGAAGATGAAACGCCGGACATCGTCCGCGATGGAGAAGGCTGGCTCATCAACGGCAGCACCAACATCCACCACGTGGAGCAGGTGCTGGAACACGAAGGGCTGGTGAGCGAGAGCGACGAGTACGTGACCCTGGCCGGCATGCTGCTCTCCCACTTCGGCACCCTGCCCGCCCCGGGCCAGCAGTTGCAACTGCAGCAGCTTGGCTTCGAGGTGGTCGAGGTGAGCGAGCGGCGCATCGAGCGGGTGCGCGTCATGCCGCTGGAGGCCTGACGCCATTGCGTGAACCATGCTGAAAAAGGGGGGCCTTGCTGGCCCCCTTTTTTATTCCGGCGCCTCCCACCACCCCTCCCTCTTTTCACCATTGCTGTCATCAGCGCAATTCTTTTGTGCAATTACCCCTCTTTTTCGCAAGGGATGCCGGCACTAGAGTGAGCCCATCATCACCATGAGGAATTCACCATGCACCACGATCACCTGTTCTGCCCCCTGCGTCTCGGCCAGCTGCACCTCAACAATCGCATCGTCATGCCCCCCATGACCCGCTCCCGCGCCAGCCAGCCCGGTGACGTGGCCAATGCCATGATGGCCACCTATTACGCCCAGCGCGCCGGGGCCGGCCTCATCATCAGCGAAGGCACCCAGATTGACCCCATGGGCAAGGGCTACGCCTGGACGCCGGGGATCCACAGCGCCGAACAAGTGGCCGGCTGGAAGCAGGTGACTGACGCCGTCCACGCCAAGGGCGGCACCATGTTCGCCCAGCTCTGGCACGTGGGCCGGGTCACTCATCCCGACAACCTCGGCGGTGCCCAACCCATCTCCTCCTCCGCCATTCAGGCGAAAGGGGTGCGGGTGTTCGTCGACAACGGCAGCGATGCCCCCGGTTTTGTCGAAACCGTCACCCCGCGCGCCATGACCCAGGCCGATATCGACGCGGTGGTGGGGCAGTTTCGTCAGGCGGCCCGCAACGCCATGCTGGCCGGCTTTGACGGCATCGAGCTGCACGCCGCCAACGGCTATCTCATCAATCAGTTCCTCGACTCCGAGTCCAATACCCGCACCGACGGCTACGGCGGTTCGCTGGAGAACCGGCTGCGTTTCTTGAAAGAGGTGACCGAGGCGGTCTGCAGCGAGATCGGGGCCGACCGGGTCGGGGTGCGCCTCGCGCCGCTCACCACCCTCAACGGCACCGTGGATGCCAACCCGCAGGAGACCTATCTGGCCGCCGCCCGCCTGCTGGGCCGCCTCGGCGTGGTCTACCTGCACATCGCCGAGGCGGACTGGGACGATGCCCCGCTGATGGCGGAAGGCTTCAAGCAGGGGCTGCGCGATGCCTTCCCCAACACCCTCATCTATGCCGGCAAGTACGACGGCGAGCGTGCCCGGGCGGCGCTCGAGGCGGGCTGGGCCGACATGATAGGCTTCGGTCGCCCCTTCGTGGCCAACCCCGACCTGCCCGAGCGGCTGCGCCACGGCTATCCGCTGGCCCCTCACGACCCGGCCACCCTGTTCGGCGGTGGCGAAAAGGGCTTGATTGACTACCCGACCTATCAGGCGGCCCCCCAGCCCCACACGGCCTGAGTCAAACCCGCCCAGGCATAAAAAAACGCGCCCACCATCACTGGTGGGCGCGTTGTTTTTGCCTTGCATGCTTGCCGGCGCCGCAGGCTAATGGAGGCTGACCCCGTAGCAGGCGGCGTAGCTTCTGATCTCCCGGGTCAGCCGCGCCTTGTCGGCCAGGCTCAGCCAGCTCGCCTCCACCGCGTTCAGTGACAAGCGGCAGAGCTGGTTCATGCTGGCCCCCAGCTCATGGGCCAGGGCGTGGAAGTTGGCATTCATGTAGCCGCCGAAATAGGCGGGATCGTCGGAGTTGATGGTGACGCAGAGCCCCTGCTCCAGCAGCGCCAGCACGTTGTGGTGGGCCATCTTGTCAAACACCTTGAGGCGGGTGTTGGAGAGGGGGCAGACGGTGAGCGGCAGCCGGGTATCGGCCAGATAGCGCAGCAGATCGGGATCATCGACGCAGCGTACCCCGTGATCGATGCGCCGCACCTCAAGCTCCCGGATGGCCTGCCAGATGTACTGCGCCGGCCCCTCTTCGCCGGCGTGGGCCACCACCGGCAACCCCAGCTCGCGGCAGCGGGCAAAGACCCTGGCAAACTTGCTGGGCGGGTTGCCCCGCTCCCCCGAGTCGAGGCCGATACCGTGAATGCGCGACAGGAAGGGAGTGGCCTCTGCCAACGTGGCAAAGGCATCCTCTTCGCTCAGGTGGCGCAGGAAGCTCATGATGAGCCGCCAGCTGATGCCAAACTCCCGCTCTCCGCTCTGCAGCGCCCGCTCGATGCCGCCCAGCACGGTGGCGAAGGGCACGCCGCGGGCGGTGTGGGTCTGGGGGTCGAAGAAAATCTCCACGTGCACCACCTTGTCGGCGGCGCAGCGTTCCAGATAGGCCCAGGTGAGGTCGAAGAAATCCTGCTCGGTGATGAGCACGCTGGCCCCCAAGTAGTAGAGATCGAGGAAGGATTGCAGACAGTCGAACTCGTAGGCGGCGCGCACGCTGGCCACGTCGGGCCAGGGCAGGGCCACGCCGTTGCGCTGGCCCAGGGCAAACATCAGTTCCGGCTCGAGCGAGCCTTCGATATGGAGGTGCAGCTCCAGCTTGGGCAGACCGGCAATAAAGTTATCCATGATGACGGCTCCATCGGTTCACAGACAGCGGGACCAGCCAGTGGCAGAGCGGATCCCTCCCCTCTGTCGTTCATTGTGCACCTATCTCTGTTTATGGGGGAGACTTGTCATCAAACAGACTTATAATGGCGTCACAAAAACAACATAACTATTTGAAGATCTTGAGAGTTGGCGCAACTTTCCGCCGCCTCTTGCGCCTACACAAGGAGTCCCCATGAAGAAAAACGTCATCTGCGACATCGACGGCGTCATCCTGCACAACAACGATCTGGTGCCCGGTGCCGACCGCTTCGTCCACCGCCTGCTGGAGCAGGGCAGCAAGCTGCTGTTTCTGACCAACTACCCGGCCCAGACCCAGAAAGATCTGCAAAACCGCTTCCGCTCCGCCGGGATCGAAGTGCCGGAGGAGTGCTTCTACACCTCCGCCATGGGCACCGCCGACTTTCTCAAGCGCCAGGACGGCAAGAAGGCCTATGTGATCGGCGAAGGGGCGCTGACCCACGAGCTCTACAAGGCCGGCTTCACCATCACCGACATCGACCCCGACTTCGTGGTGGTGGGCGAGACCCGCAACTACAACTGGACCATGATGCAACTGGGGGCCAAGTTCGTCGATCAAGGGGCCCGCTTCATCGCCACCAACCCCGATACCCACGGCCCCATGATGCACCCGGCCTGCGGCGCCCTGTGCGCCCCCATCGAGCGGATGACCGGCAAGAAGCCCTTCTACGTCGGCAAGCCGAGCGCCTGGATCATCCGCGCGGCGCTCAACCGGATGGAGGCCCACTCCGACGACACCATCATCATCGGCGACAACCTGCGCACCGACATTCTGGCGGGCTTCCAGGCCGGCCTCGAGACGGTGCTGGTGCTCTCCGGGGTGAGCAAGGTGGCCGACATCGACCGCATGCCGTTTCGGCCGAACCACATCTTCGACTCAGTGGTGGATATCGACATCGTCTGATCCCTGCCGGCTGACGGGCCGGCCTGGCGCAAGGCCCAGGTCGGCCTCGTTACCCCTGAAGGACGCGCAATGGAACCTGTCATGATCGCCGTGGCCTTCGGCTGCGGCATGCTGGTCAACCTCATCGGCCTGCCGCCCCTGCTGGGCTTTCTGGCGGCCGGTTTTCTGCTCAACGGCATGGGCTATCAGAACACCCCGGCCCTGAACGAAATCGCCGATCTCGGCGTCACCCTGCTGCTGTTCACCATCGGCCTCAAGCTCAACGTTAAGATCCTGATGCGGCGCGACGTCTGGGGCACCACCAGTTTGCACCTGCTGCTCTCCACCCTGCTGTTCACCGTGCTGCTGCTGGTGTGCAAGGGGCTCGGGCTGGCGCTGGCCATGTCGCTGGACTGGCGGCTGGCGCTGCTGCTGGGCTTTGCCCTCTCCTTCTCCAGTACCGTGTTTGCGGTCAAGGTGCTGGAGGAGCGCAGCGACATGAACGCCCTCTATGCCCGTCTCGCCGTCGGCGTGCTGGTGATGCAGGATCTGTTCGCGGTGGCCTTCCTGGCGGTCTCCAGCGGTCAGTGGCCCAGCATCTGGGCGCTCTGGATCCTGGGCCTGCCACTGCTGCGCCCCTTGCTGCTGAAATTGCTGGAGCGTGCCGGCCACGGCGAGCTGCAGGTGCTGTTCGGGATCTTCCTGGCGCTGGTGGTAGGGGCCGCCGGCTTTGAGGTGGTGGGGCTCAAGCCCGATCTGGGGGCGCTGGTCATCGGCATGCTGATCGCCTCCCACCCCGCCTCCGCGGGGCTGGCCAAGTCGCTGTTCAACCTCAAAGATCTGTTTCTCATCTGCTTCTTTCTCACCATCGGCCTCAACGGCCTGCCGACCCACGACACCATGTTGCTGGCGCTGGCGTTGGTGCTGGCCCTGCCACTCAAAAGTGCGCTCTACTACCTGGTCTACAGCGGCGCCCACCTGCGGGTGCGCACCGCCCTGCTCTCCACCCTGGCGCTCACCAACTTCTCGGAGTTCGGTCTCATCGTCGCGGCCATCGCCGCCAAGGCGGGCTGGATCTCCCATGAGTGGCTGGTTGCGCTCTCTCTGGCGCTGGCGGCCAGCTTCATGATCTCGGCCCCCCTCAACGGCCAAAGCGAGCGCATTTACCATCGGCTCGGCAACTGGCTGCGCGGCATGCAGGCCACCACTTTGCATCCGGAGGACAGGCCCATCGAGCTCGGCGATGCCGAGGTGATCATCCTCGGCATGGGGCGGATCGGTCAGGGCGCCTACTTCGAGCTGGAGAACAAGTACGGCACAGTGATCCTCGGGGTGGAGAACGACAGCGAGAAGCTGCCTACCCTGCGTGCCCAGGGCATGAACGTGATCGAGGGGGATGCCACCGATACCGATTTCTGGGACAAGGTGCTGCTCTCCAACCAGGTCAACCTGGTGCTGCTGGCCATGCCTCACCACTCGGGCAACCTCTATGCCATCGAGAAACTGCGCAGCCACGGCTTTGCTGGCAAGATTGCCGCCATCGTCCGCTTCGAGGACGACATCGCCTCCCTGAAAGAGCAAGGGGTCGATGCGGTGTTCAACGTCTACGACGAAGCGGGCAGCGGCTTCGCCCGCCACGTCATCAAACGGCTGCAGCCACGCTGACGGGGGGGCTGCGGCCCCCTTGGCAAGGGAGGCGCTATCGTTTACGTTATGCGCATCCTCGTTTAATAAAACGAACAATTACGGGGCCTGGATGGCCCCGTTTTTTTATCCCTTGCCAAGGAGGCAGCATGAAGACCCTCAACGACTGGATCCTGCTCGACCGACACGAGGCGGCCCCCACCCCGCTGATGCCCGCCCCCGAGCGCCTGCGCGCCGGCAATCCGCGCCAGACGGTATGGAACCACTACTCAGACCCCAGCCAGCAGTTTCACGTGGGCTTCTGGGCTTGCGAGCCCGGCCGCTGGGCCATCCACTACACCGAGCACGAATATTGCCAGCTGCTGGAAGGCGAGGCGGTGATCCACGATGGCCAGGGCGGCAGACTGCCCCTCAAGCCCGGCGATCAGTTCGTCATCCCGGCCGGCTTTGTCGGGGAGTGGGAGACCCTCACCCCCTGCCGCAAGCTCTACGTGATCTTCGAGCCCGCCGCGACTTGACGTCTGCGTCAACCCGGGCCGCCGTAGCCGCCCTTTTTCAGGCCGCCCGGGTTGACGTGTACGGCATGATTTTCTGCGGTTTTCCCGCTTGCAAAAGGTTTTTGCACTAGGCATTGTGATTGGCGAGGAATGTAAATGGAATTTCGAGCCCGAACGTGGGGGGCTCATATAAAAATCAAGAGGATTACCGCCAATGTGTTCTATTTTCGGCATTCTGGACATCAAATCCGATGCGGCCGCGCTGCGCAAATTGGCGCTGGAGATGTCCAAGCGATTGCGCCACCGCGGTCCTGACTGGTCCGGCGTCTACAGCTCCGACAAAGCCATTCTGGTGCACGAGCGCCTGGCCATCGTCGATCCGGGCAACGGCGCCCAGCCGCTCTACAACCCCGAGCGCACCCACGTGCTGGCCGTCAACGGCGAGATCTACAACCACAAGGAGCTGGAGAAGAACCTCAAGATCGACTTCCAGTTCCAGACCCACTCCGACTGCGAGGTGCTGCTGGCCCTCTACAAGGAGAAGGGCCCGGCGTTTCTGGACGATCTCAACGGCATCTTCGCCTTCATCCTCTATGACGCGGAGCAGGATGCCTACCTGATTGGTCGCGACCACATGGGGATCATCCCCCTTTACACCGGCCGCGACGAGCACGGCAACTTCTACGTCGCCTCCGAGATGAAGGCGCTGGTACCGGTCTGCAAGAGCGTCGAAACCTTCCCGCCGGGACACTACCTGTGGAGCAAGGATGGCGAGCTCAAACAGTGGTACAAGCGCGACTGGATGGAGTACGGCGCGGTCGAGCACAACGTCAGCGACAAGGCCGAGCTGAAAGCGGCGCTGGAAGCGGCGGTCAAGCGCCAGCTGATGTGCGACGTGCCCTACGGCGTGCTGCTCTCCGGCGGGCTGGATTCGTCCGTCATCTCCGCCATCACCAAGCTCTATGCCGCTCGTCGGGTTGAAGACGATGGCAAGAGCGAAGCCTGGTGGCCGCAGCTGCACTCCTTCGCCGTCGGCCTGGAAGGCTCGCCGGATCTCGCCGCCGCCCGCAAGGTGGCTGATCACCTGGGCACCATCCACCACCAGATCCACTTCACCGTGCAGGAGGGACTGGATGCCCTGCGGGACGTCATCTATCACCTCGAGACCTATGACGTCACCACCATCCGCGCCTCCACGCCGATGTACCTGATGGCCCGCTACATCAAGGCGATGGGGATCAAGATGGTGCTCTCCGGCGAAGGCTCCGACGAGCTGTTCGGTGGCTACCTCTACTTCCACAAGGCGCCCAACGCTCGCGAATTCCACGAAGAGAACGTGCGCAAGCTCGCCTCTTTGCATCTCTATGACTGCCTGCGCGCCAACAAGTCGATGGCCGCCTGGGGGGTGGAGGGTCGCGTGCCCTTCCTCGACAAGGAGTTCATGGACGTGGCGATGCGCCTGCAGCCTGCCGACAAGATGTGCGGCAATGGCAAGATCGAGAAACACATCCTGCGCGAAGCGTTCGAGGAGCTGCTGCCCCACGAAGTGGCGTGGCGCCAGAAGGAGCAGTTCTCCGACGGCGTGGGTTATTCGTGGATCGACAGCCTGAAAGCCATGGTAGAGGAAGAGGTGACGGATCAGATGTTCGAGGCGGCGGCCTTCCGCTTCCCCGTCAACACCCCGCTCACCAAGGAGGCCTACTTCTACCGCGCCATCTTTGACGAGCACTTCCCGCTGGAGTCCGCCGCCCGCACCGTGCCCTACGGCAAGTCGGTCGCCTGCTCCACCCCGACCGCACTGGAGTGGGATGCCAAGTTCAAGGAGATGGCCGACCCGTCCGGTCGCGCCGTGATGGACGTCCACCAGCAGGGTTACTGATCTGCCGGCGACCTTCCTTGCCTGAATACCAAGCCCCTCCTGCGAGGGGCTTGGTTTTTTCCCGCCGACCCATTCCCGCTTTTTGCATAACAAGCGCCCATCTCGCCCTTGGCGGCCGGGCTCGCTCGTGTCACATTGTTGCGGCTTGGAAGCAACCACAACAACACAAGGAGCACGTGATGAACCGACTGCTATTGCCACTGGTGCTTGGCACCGCCCTGTTTCATGGCGGGGCGTACAGCGCCGGCCACCTCTGGAGCCAGAGCCTGCCCGATTACAGCCAGGGCTATGACGAGCAACGAGACCCGGCCCGCGATCTCGCCGCCGCCACCGCCAAGGCCAGCGCCGAGGGCAAGAAAGTCCTGCTGCTGGTGGGCGGCGAGTGGTGCAGCTGGTGCCAGGAGATGAACCACTTTCTGGACCAACAACCCGACCTTGCCAGTCAGCTCAACCGCACCTTCGTGGTGGTCAAGGTGAACGTCAGCAAGCAGAACAAGAACGAATCCTTCCTCAACGGTTATCCCGAGTATCTGGGGGTGCCCCACTTCTACGTGCTGGATGCCAAGGGCAAGCTGCTGGAATCCTTCAACACCGGGCTGCTGGAGAAGGGGGACAGCTACGACGGGGAGAAATTCGGCAAGTTCATCGCCTTCTTCCAGCCCAGGACCACCCACGGCTGACTCGCCAATCGATGCAATCAGGGCCCAGCACGGTCAGTGACGGTGATGGGCCTCGATGGCCGTGCAAGCAGGGGTTGTAGGCCTGCGGCAAGCCGGCCATCCCCCCGACAAGGACGAAAAGATGTTACGGATACTGGGCAAGGCCTCTTCCATCAATGTGCGCAAGGTGCTGTGGACCTGCGCCGAGCTGGATCTCCCGTTCGAGCTGGAGGAGTGGGGTGCCGGCTTCAAGCCGACGGACACCCCGGCGTTTCTTGCGCTCAACCCCAATGCCATGGTGCCGGTCATTCAGGATGACGACTTCACCCTGTGGGAGTCGAACACCATCATCCGCTATCTGGCGGCGCGCTACGGCGACAACGCGCTCTATCCCGTCGAGGCGAGAGCAAGGGCCCGGGTCGATCAATGGATTGACTGGCAGGCATCGGACTTGAACAGCGCCTGGCGCTACGCCTTCCTGTCGCTGGTGCGGCGCTCCCCCCAGCATCAAGACCATCAGGCCCTTCACGCAACTTGCCTGCAGTGGTCTCACTGCATGGGGATCCTGGAGAGACAGCTTCAAGCAGCGGGGGGATATGTGGCCGGCCCCCACTTCTCGCTGGCTGACATTCCCATCGGGCTGTCGGTCAACCGCTGGCTGGAGACGCCCTATGATCGTCCGCTGCTGCCGGCCGTGAACGACTACTACCAGCGCCTGGGCGAGCGGCCCGGCTTTCGGCGCCATGGATGCAACGGAACGCCCTGAGGCGAACGGGAAGGGAGGGTGTTGGCAGAGTGAACACGGCAGGCCGGGCCGGGATGACCGGGCCCGACCTGCCGTATGTCAGGGCTGGGCGTCCGGCTGCTGCTCTGGCGCGGCCTTGATAAACGCCTGCAGCTGCTCGCAGTTGGCGACGATGCGATTGATGGTGGGGTAGTCTTCCAGCGACATGTCGTAGCGGCGAGCGTTGTAGACCTGGGGCACCAGCATGCAGTCCGCCAGGGTCACCTCGTTGCCGACGCAATAGATGCCGGCGGTGGTCATCAGCAGTTGCTCCAGCGCGGCGAAGGTCTCGTCAATCCAGTGGCGATACCACTCGTCGCGGTGTGCCTTGCCCTGCCCCAGCGACTGCTCCAGATAGTTGAGCACCCGCAGGTTGTTGAGGGGGTGGATGTCGCAGGCGATCATGTTGACGATCTGGCGTACCCGGGCCCGCTCCTGCGGGGCCGATGGCATCAGCGGGTGGGCGGGATAGGTTTCGTCGAGGTACTCCATGATGGCCACCGACTGACCCACCTGCACCTCGCCATCCACCAGAAACGGCACCAGCCCCTGGGGGTTGAGCCGACGGTAGGCCTTCTCGCGCTGCTCGCCCTGCCGCAGATTGACCGGATGCTGCTCATAATCGAGCCCCTTGAGCTGCATCACGATCCGTACCCGATAACTTGCCGATGAACGCCAATATCCAAACAACTGCAACATAATCTGTCCCTGTGTTGGCAGGTGCAAGGGCACCTGCCGCTCACCAGCCGGCCTCGTATCCATGCTGGCCCCTCACTTCGTCTGACTGGCCCCCGCCGGCGTGACCCGCTGCAAAATGGTGCCAAACAGACTCATCCCGTTGCGATCCTGCATCGCGATGGACACTGTATCACCAAAGCGCAGAAAGGGTGTAGTGGCTTGACCTGACTCGATAATTTCCAGCATTCGCAGCTCGGCGAGGCAGGATGAGCCGCGGCTTCTGTCGTAGTTGGAGACGGTACCCGAACCGATGATGCAGCCCGCCCCGAGCGGCCGGGTCTTGGCGGCGTGGGCGATCAGCTCATAAAAGTTGAAGGTCATGTCCACCCCGGCATCGGGGGCCCCGAACAGGGCGCCGTTGAGATGGGTCTCGAGGGGCAGATGCACTTTGCCGTCGCGCCAGTCATCCCCCAGCTCGTCCGGGGTGATGGCCAGCGGCGAGAAGCTGCTGGAGGGCTTGGACTGGAAGAAGCCAAAGCCCTTGGCCAGCTCCCCCGGGATGAGGTTGCGCAGGCTCACGTCGTTGACCAGCATCAGCAGCTTGATGTGGCCAGCGGCCGCCTGCGGGCTGGTGCCCATCGGCACGTCGTCGGTGATGACGGCGATCTCCGACTCGAAATCGATGCCCCACTCCTCCGACCCCATCGGGATGGTGCCACGGGGCGGCAGGAAGCTGTCCGAGCCCCCCTGATAGATCAGGGGATCGTGCCAGAAGCTCTCTGGCATCTCGGCGCCGCGGGCCTTGCGCACCAGCTCCACGTGGTTGACATAGGCGCTGCCGTCGGCCCACTGGTAGGCGCGCGGCAGCGGGGAGAGACAGGCCGTCTCGTCGAACGGGAAGGCGTCGGCGCAGGCACCATCGTTGAGCTGCTGATAGACGGCGGTCAGTTTGGGCGCAAGCTCGGCCCACTCGTCGAGGGCCGCCTGCAGGGTGGCGGCCAGCTGCGGCACGCGCACCGCGCGGCTCAGATCGCGACTCACCACCACCAGGGCGCCGTCCCGTTTGCCATTGTTCAGGGTTGCCAGTTTCATAGGGATTCCTCTTATTTGCCGTTCGTGGCTGGCGTGAGTTCCGGGCGCAACCAGCTGGTGACGTAACGCGGGTTCTCCACCCCGTCACACAGGCTGCCGACGTTGAGCGCATCGCGGGTATCGAGCATCACCGCCACCTCGTCGGTGAACTTCTTGGCGTAGGCCTGACCCGCCGCAAACGCCTTGGGATGGGGGCCGTGGGTAAAACCGGCGGGGTGGAAGGTGACCATGCCCCGCTCGATGTTGTCCCGACTGAAGAAATCCCCGGCGTGGTAGAAGAGCACCTCGTCGTAGTCGTCGTTGCTGTGGTAGAAGGGCACCTTGAGGGCGCCGGGATCGCTCTCGATGGGGCGCGGCACGAAGGTGCAGACCACGAACCGGCTCGCCACAAAGGTGGAGTGCGCCGACGGCGGCAGGTGGTAGCGGTGGCTCATCAGCGGGCGGATATCCCGCCAGTTGAGGCGTACCACGCACAAGTCCCCGTGCCACCCTTGCGCATCCAGCGGGTTGAACGGCCAGGTGATGACCGACACCTGGTTGTGACGCTTGACCTGCAGCGACCAGGGATTCTCATCCTGCTGGGCCAGGAAGCGCTCGTTGATGGCCGGCACGTCCAACGCCGCCGGATCGAAGATGGCGTGATTGCCCACCAACCCCTTGTCCGGCAGCTGGTAGCTGTCGTTGGTCGCCTCGATCATCAGGATGAACAGGGGCGCCGTCGGCTCGATGCGCCACATGGTGCCGCGGGGGATCACCAGGTAGTCGCCATCGCGCAAGGTTAGGTGACCGTAATCGCAGTAGAACTCACCGCTTCCCTCGTGGATGAACAGGAGCTCGTCGCCATCGGCGTTGCGCACCAGAAACGGCATGGGCTCATGCAGGCGCCAGATGCGGTAGCGGCAGTGGGGGTTGCTGAGAATATCCGGCATCACCCAGGGGGAGAGGGAGCTCACCTCCTCGCCGAGGGCGTTGAGATCAAACAGGCGTGGGCGCAGCGGCCCCTCCCAGTTGACCCAGTCGGTGGGGGCATGCTTGTGGTGCATGTGAGTGGCCGGCCCGAAAAAGCCGGAGCGGCCCAGTTCGCGCTCATAGATGGCCTGCTCGGGCAGGTCGGCATGAGCCTGGCGGGAGTGTGTCCCCTCCCGGTGGGGAAAGTTAATCCAGTTGCGCATCACCAACCTCCCTTGCTTGACAACCAACCCGCCCGTGGCGGTTCCCGTTACGCATCATTGAGCACCCCGCGGCGGATCTGATCCAGCTCGATGGATTCGAAGAGTGCCTGGAAGTTGCCCTCACCAAAGCCTTCGTTGCCCTTGCGCTGGATGATCTCGAAGAACACCGGGCCAATGACGGTGTCGGTGAAGATCTGCAGCAGGATGCCGTCCTTGGTGGGGGAGCCGTCGATCAGGATGCGCAGCTCTTTGAGCGCCGCCAGATCCTCCTGGTGCCCCTCGACCCGGCTGTCCACCTTCTCGTAGTAGGTGTCCGGGGTCGGCATAAAGCCGGTACCACGGCCACGCAGGGTACGGATGGTGTGGTAGATGTCGCTCGACGCCATGGCGATGTGCTGGATCCCCTCCCCCTTGTACTGACGCAGGTACTCCTCGATCTGGGACTTGTCGTCAGAGGATTCATTGATGGGGATGCGAATTTTGCCGCAGGGGGCGGTCATGGCGCGGGAATGCAGGCCGGTCAGCTTGCCCTCGATGTCGAAGTAGCGGATCTCCCGGAAGTTGCCGATCCGCTCGTAGAAATTGGACCAGACATCCATGTTGCCGCGCTGCACGTTGTGGGTCAGGTGGTCAATCTCGTACAGCCCGGCATCCACCTCGGCCATCCGGGCCTGCCAGTCGGGATAGAAGACGAAGTCCACGTCATAGATGGAGCCATTGTCGCCGTAGCGGTCGACGAAAGAGAGGGTGCTCTCGCCGATGCCGTAGATGGCGGGGATGTTGAGCTCCATGGGGCCAATTTTGCCGACGAAGGGCTTGGCACCCTTGCCGATGGCGTACTGCTGGGCCTTGCCTGCATCGCTCACCCGAAATGCCATGCCGCAGACGCTCGGCCCGTGCAGGCTGGCAAACTGCTCGGCCTGGGAGTGGGGCTCGGCATTGACCACGAAGTTGATGTCCCCCTGGCGGTAGAGCCAGCACTGCTTGTGTTTGTGCTGCGCCACCTCGGCAAAGCCCAGGGAGACGAACAGCGCCTTGAGGGCGGCAATCCCTTTGGCATCCGGCGCCGTGTACTCGACGAATTCGAAACCATCGGTGCCAAGCGGATTGATGGTGTGAGTACGGGCAGAAGAAGTGGTCGTCATGATGCGCTCCTTGCGATTGACTGATAACGAAGAGGGTAACACCGGGGCGCTGCGGGCAGCCGCCACCGGCATTGTTAACAACTTGTTTCATTAGAGGTGGCGGCGCGGCGGAAGAGAAGAGACGGCGTTCAGATAGTTTGCCGGGGGGGACGTCCAAAAGATGTAAATAGATTGTGACATTAAGGCCGCAGCCTTGTGGCGCGCTCGGTGGCGCCCCGCAAGGCTGTCAGCTTTGCCTTACAGGGACCAGTATCTGGGCTCGATGCGGGGCAATGCCTGCCGCGCCTGTTGCAACCGCGCCGGGGTGGGGTTGATGAGCCAGGCCGCCTGCCCCTCAGCCAGCAGCGGCAAGTCGTGCAGGCTGTCGCTCAGGGCCAGGGTGGCGCCGAGGGCGTGGATCCCGGGCAGGATCTTGTGGCGGCCGTGGCAGTAAAAACGCGGCATCAGGCCGCCGAGGCGATAATGCATCCGCGACCCCAGAATGCGATGGGGCAGATGGCCGGGCAGTTGCTGATGCAGTTGCCCCCGCACCAGGGCGCGAGGGCTGGCGGAGAGCACCCAGCAGCGCTGCCCTTCGGCCAGCAGTAGGGCGCGTGCCTCACGAAACAGTCCAGGCCGGGTACGGCAATAGGCCCGCACCAGGCGTCGCCACCCCAGCGGCGACAGCCCGAGGGTGATAGCCCACCAGATCAGTGAAATGCCGCGCCGGCGCTGGCTTGGCAGCAGATAGACCAGCCCGCCCAGCGCCATCACCGGCCACAGCAGCAGCGGCCAGATGCGACGACGCAGGATGAAACGCAGCAGCCCGGCATGGCTGTCATCCGGCGCCAGGGTGTCGTCAAAATCTGCCAGGATCCAGCCGCTGACGGGCAGATCCGGCACGCCTGGTACTGTTGCCCCCTTCATTCGGCCAGCCCCGCGATGGCGGCGTGCACTTCGGGCAGCACAAACAGCGTGCCTTCATCGGGCGGGCAGACGAAGTCGAACGCTTCCCCCGCCAGGGTGAACGCGAGGCGCCAGGCGTGCAGATAGCCGCGATCGGCCGCCGTGCCGCCGTAGCGCTCATCCCCGAGGATCGGCGCCCCCACGCTTTTGAGGGCAACCCTGATCTGGTGGGTCTTGCCGGTTCTGGGCTTGATCCGGTAGAGCCGCAAGCCTTCGCGCACCGAGACCGAGTCGAACCAGCTGATGGCCGGGTTGTCCTGGCTGCGCGCCAGCATCCAGCTGCCGCCCCGTCCCTTCTGCATGTCCCCCTTCACCCAGCCCTGCTTCTTCTTGGGCTTGCGATCGGAGAGGGCCAGATACTGCTTGCTCACTTCCCGCGCGGCAAAGGCCATGCTGAGGGCCCGGTTGGCCTCGGTGGTGCGCGCCAAGAGCACCAGCCCGGAGGTCATCTTGTCGAGCCGATGCACCGGATAGAGCAGCAGACCGGTGTCGGCCTTGACCCGACTGACCAGGCCCGGATGGAGCAGGCCGGCCTCGTCGGTCTCGTCATGCATGCCGAGCCCGGGCCCCTTGTTGATAACCATGAAATCTTTGTGCTGCGCTAGTATCCGGTACATCAATAACCCTTTAGAATGTTTTTAATTACAAGAACATGACCCTGCGGGGTCGCACCCCATGAACACTCAGAACAAGACTCGCACGGATGAAGAGATACCTGCTTTGGCTGCTGCTGATTGGCATCAGTCATGCTGTTCCCTTGCGGGCCAGCGAATCCACCCTTGAAGCGCCGGAACGGGTCGTACTCCAGCTGCGCTGGCTGCATCAGCCCCAGTTCGTTGGCTATCACATGGCCAAGGCCAAGGGCTTTTATGCCAGTGCCGGGCTGGACGTCGAGATACGGCCCGGCGGCAAGGACATCAGCCCGGTAGAAGAGGTGCTGAGCGGGCGGGCCGACTTCGGGGTCGGCAACACCGAGGTGCTCACCAGCTACGCCAGCGGCCAGCCACTGTTGGCGCTGGCCAGCGTCTATCAGCACTCCCCGTCCATCTTTCTGGCTCGCCGTGACAGCGGCATTCTCACCGTTGACGACATGCGTGGCAAACGGATCATGATGTTTTCGGCCCATCAGGACGCCGAACTGCTGGCCACTCTCTTCTATCAGGGGCTGAGTGAGCGTCAACTCATCCCGCTGCCCACCTCGGTCAACATCGAGGATCTCATCGAGGGCCGGGTCGACATCTTCAACGCCTACCTCAGCAACGAGCCCTTCTATCTGGAGGAGCGCGGCATACCCGTCTCCGTCATCAATCCGCGTAACTACGGCATCGATTTCTACAGCGACATCCTGTTCACCACCCAGGCGCAGGAGCGCGCCCATCCGGATCGGGTGGCCCGGTTTCGGGCCGCGAGCCTGGCGGGCTGGCGCTATGCCCTCGCCCACCCGCAGGAGGCCATCGCCCTGCTGCGCAAGGAGTATGGCGTCAACCGCAGTCAGGCCCACATGGAGTACGAGCTGCAGGTGAGCAAGGAGATGATCCAGCCGCTCTATGTGGAGATCGGGTATATGAATCCCGATCGCATGACCCACATCATGCAGCAGTTGGTCGAGATCGGGCTGGTGTCCAAGCCAGTCTCCTTGCACGAGTTTCTCTATCAGGCCCCTTCCGAGCAGTGGATCTTCTGGCGTCCCTGGTTCCTGCTGAGCCTCGCGGCCAGCGTGCTAATCCTGCTGCTGGCCCTCTATCTATTGATGTGCAACCAGCGGCTCAATCGCGAAATCGCCTTGCGCCGCCAGCGGGAGGAGGAGATCTGGCAACTGGCCCGCCGCGACCCCCTCACCGGCCTGCCCAACCGGCTGAGCCTGATGGAACGGCTCGATGCCCAGATCAAGGGCCCGGCCCCCGGCTGCCTGCTGTTTTGCGATCTCGACGACTTCAAGCAGGTCAACGACAACTTCGGCCACAGCCACGGCGATGCCCTCCTCTGCCAGCTGGCGGAGCGGATCAGCCGCAGTCTCGGGCCACAACACTTCTTCGCCAGACTGGCCGGCGACGAGTTCGTGCTGCTGTTGCCGGGCCATGATCAGGCGCAAGCCGACGCCATCGCCGAGCAGATCAAGGCCACCATGCAGTCGCCGTTCGAGGTGGAAGGGGTCCCGCTGGCGGTCGGCATCAGCGTCGGCATCAGCCAGTACCAGCCGGGGTGGCGCGCCGAGCAGTGGCTGATCCAGGCCGACCGTGCCATGTACCACGACAAGGGGGCTCCGCTGGCTGAGTCCCCAGGCTGATCCAAACTCCGACAGCACAAGGCCACCCGCGGGTGGCCTTGTTGTTGTATGGATGGCAGCGGCGACTAGCCGAAGGTCTGCCCCAGGGACTTGAGCTGTCTGGCCTTGGTCAGCAGGATCTCGCTCGACTCGTCGACATCGTGCATCTTGCTGCTGTTGGCATGGGAGTGCTGGGAGATGAGGTTGACGTTCTGGCTGATGTTTTCCACCACCGCCTGCTGCTCTTCCGCCGCCGCCGAGATCTGGGCCGAGAAGTCCATCACCAGCTCGATCTCCGTCAGTACCTGGTGCAAACTGTCCGACCCCATCCGGGTCATCTCTACGCAGGCCTGAGTCTGTTGCAGGTTGTTCTGCATCATCCCCTTCCAGCCGTTCAGGGTGCGCTGGATCTGGCCGATGCTGCTCTGGATCTGTTCGGTCGCCTTGTGGGTGCGGGTAGACAGGGTGCGTACCTCGTCCGCCACCACCGCAAAGCCGCGCCCCTGTTCGCCGGCCCGGGCCGCCTCGATGGCGGCGTTGAGCGCCAGCAGGTTGGTCTGATCGGCAATGCCCTGAATTTCCCCCATCAGCACCCCGATGCGATCCGACTCGCTGGCCAGCGCCACCGCCGAGGCAAAGGCGTGCTCCGCCTCCTTCGCCAGATCGGTGATCTTGTGTTCGGTCTCGATCAACTGCTGATCTGTGTGCTGGCAGTGAGCCTTGGCCTCGGCAATCTGGCTGTTGGTGTCCTGGATGTTGCGGGCGATCTCCTGGGCCGTGCTCGCCATCTCGGTGATGGCGGCCGCCATCTGCTGGGTCTGGGCATCCTGCTCGGCGATGTCCGAGCTGGCCTCGCTGGAGGCGCTCTTCAGGTGCACCGCCAGATCCTGCAGGGCGTGAGTGGCATCATCCACCCGGCCGAGCACAGTGCGAATACGGGCCTGCAGCAGCTTGATGTGGAAGTCGGCGATGGCGCTTGGCTCCTGGCCCGAATAGATGAGCCGGGTTAGGCTGTCGTACTCGCCGGCCAGTTGCTGCAGGTAACGGGGGGTGGTGATGAGCTCGTGGCGATAGAGCAGCCCCAGCAAGATCAGCGGCAGCGCCATGTAAAGCGCGGCCCAGCCGCCCAGTTGCACGGTGCCGAGCCAGCCCAGCGCCAGCAACCCGGCCACCGCTACCCCGTGGCGCAGCCGCGCCAGCGAAATCCTGGGCTTGCCGCCGCCCTGCTCGGCCGCCCGCAGCCGCGCATAGGTACGGGCTGCGATCTGCTTCATCTGCGGATCGGCGCGGCAGCGCACCGACTGGTAGCCGCTGATCTTGCCCTGCTCGAAGATGGGGGTGACGTAGGCATCCACCCAGTAATAACGACCATCCTGGCAGCGGTTCTTCACCATGCCGCGCCATGGCTGGCCCTGCTTGAGTTTGCCCCACAAGTCGGCAAATGCCGCCTTGGGCATGTCAGGATGGCGCACCATGTTGTGGTGCTGCCCCACCAGCTCGGCCCGGCTGTAACCGGCGACCCGGCAGAAGTTGTCATTGGCGTAGGTGATCACGCCCCGCAGATCCGTGGTGGACACCAGCTGTTCATCAGCTGCGAAATCCACTTCTTGATCAACAAGATGGCCTTTTTGTTCGCGCATGTAGCCCCCACTCTTACGTTGTTGCTCAGTAGAGTGTTGGGAAGCAATCAGCACCTGTAAAGGTCAATGCAAAAAGATTCTGACGAGCCGAGAACGGATCGGGCCAGCAGGAAATAATCATTGATTTAAATCAACATTTCCTGCCGGCGTGCGATATTTATTGCAGTGAAAGATGGCTGGCAATGGTCTTGAACAGCACCGGATAGTCATCCTCGAAATGGTGCGAACCGGGCAGGGTCACCGTGGTCACGTTGGGCTGTTGCAGACGGGGACAGAGCCGTACCGGCGAGTCGTCATCCGCCCCCTGCACGCAGAGCATCGGCAGGGTGTGGATGGCGTTGACCTCGGGCTGGGTGGGATAGCTGCCCGCCTTGTCGTGGGTCACCATGTCGCTGACGTGGATCTCGAAGTCGGAGGCGGTCGAGGGTGAGAGCATCACGGCCCCGATCAGGCTCTTGCGATAAGGTTCGGGCAACCGGTTGATGACGAAGGGCACTATCTCGGCACCGAAGGAGAAGCCCACCAGCAGCCAGCGCTGGCGCCCCCAGCGGGACTGGTAATCATCCAGGATCCGCACCAGATCGGCGGTGACCTGCTGTGGATCCTTCTTCTTCCAGTAGTAGGTGAGCGAGCTCCAGCCCACCACCGGCATGCCGTGCTGCTGCAGCTGGGCGCTGAGCCCCTTGTCCAGCGCCGCCCAGCCGCCGTCACCGCTCATGAACACCACCATGGGGGCACTTGAGGCTTGTGCCACCGGCAGCTCCACCAGTCCCAGCTCCTCTTTCACCGGCGCGGCAGAGAGCGAAAAGGCGCAGCACGCCAGCAGCAATAACAGGATTTTCATGGCCGACTCCTATTTTTTGATGAGCCCGAACGGGCCTCGGCTGATCAGAGATATCAGGTTGGTCAGCACCCTCGGCAGCACCAGCTTGCTGGTACAGAGCAGGTAGCGCGGCTCCCAGTCCGGCGAGAACTTCTCCTTGTAGCGTCTGAGCCCCTGGAAATTGTAGAAACGGCTGCCCCGGGTGAAGATGGTGTTGCCAAGCCGGGTCCAGTAGCCGCTCAGGGGGTGATCGTTGAAACCGGACATGGGCGCCATGCCGAGGTTGAAGCTGGCGTAGCCCTCGGCCTTGCCCCACAGCAGCAGCTCGACGAACAGGAAGTCCATGATGGGGGCCGTACCCGTGTCCAGGCTGTAGCGCATCAGATCGATGGAGAGGCTCTCCTTGTTGTCGCTGACCCAGAGGTTGGCAAAACCGACGATCTGCCCCTCGTGACGCACCAGCGCGGCCGGGCTCAGGCTGAGGTAGGCGGGCTCAAAGCTGCCCACCGAGAAGCCCTTCTCCTTGCCCTGCTTGCTCTGCAGCCAGGTGTCCGATACCTCCTTGAGGCGCGGTAACAGTGCAGGCACGCATTCAGGCGCCACCACTTCGAACGACAGCCCCTCCCGCTTGCCCTTGGCATGGCTCTGACGCAGGTTGCGCAGCCGGCTGCCGGCCAGCTCGAAGGCTGCCAGATCGACGATGGCCTCCTCCCCCAGCTTGAACGGGATCAGGCCCAGCTCCAGATAGAGCGGCAGGTAGCGTGCCGACACCTGATAGAACACCGGGCTGGCATCGTGCTGATCGCACAGCTCGCGAAACTGCCAGAGCAGCTCCTCGATAAGCTCAGGCTGACCGATGGGATCCCCCATCACGATCCAGCCATTGCCCTCGACGCCGTACATCAAGAACGCCTCGCCGCCGGGATGAAACAGCAGCGACTTGTCGCCAAGCTGGGCCAGGTAGCCATGACCGCCCCCCTCGCGCAGCACCAGGGCATGGGCGCGGGCCAGCTCCTCTGCTTCCGGCTTGCGCCCGGAGACCCGCAGCGGCGCCAGCAGCTGGGCTACCCCGACCACGGCCAGCACGGCCACCACGCTGCCCATGGCCCGCAGCCCGCGGGAGGCGGCACCATGGGGCGAGAAGTGGAACCAGAGGGCGTGGTCATATTCCACCTGGCGGTAGGAGAAGAGCAGCAGCCAGAGCGCCCCCAGCAGCACGGCCCCCACCGAGATGAGCCAGCCCGGGGTGAACTGGGCGTGCAGCAGGGAGCCCTTGCGATAGAACAGCGAGCGACAGGGGGTGATGATGAGCAGGAACAGTCCAAGCAGCAGGGCCGACTCCCAGTCGAACCCCTTGAGCAGGGAGAAGATCATCCCCAGCCCCAGCAGCAGCTGGGTGATGCGAAACGCCGCATCGTGGCGCCGGTAGAGGCTGCGAGCCAGCAGGATCAGCAGCACGCCGCTGACGCTGCCGAGCACATGGGAGAGCTCCAGCAGGTGCAGCGGCAATACCTGCAGGAACATCTCGATGCGCCCGCGCATGGTGGGGATCATCCCCGAGCAGAGCAGCAGGCTGCCCGCCGCGAACGCCCCCAGACTGATCAGCGCCGGCAGGAACTCGCGCACCGCGGTCATGATGCCCTGCAACCGGCTCCAGCGCGCCTTCTGCTGCAAGAGCTCCTGGCTGGTGAACAGCAGCAGGGCGCACAGGAAGGGCAGCACATAGTAGATGCAGCGATAGAGCAGCAGGGAGGCCAAGAGCTTGTCCACCGGCAGGTATTTGGCCAGCAGCAGGCTCATGCTCGCCTCGAACACCCCGATCCCGCCGGGCACATGGGCCAACACCCCGAGGAAGCTGGCCAGCACGAAGGCACTGAGCAGCACCGGATAGGAGACGCTGTCCGCCGGCAGCAGCACATAGAGCACGGCGGCAGCGGCCATCCAGTCCAGCAGCGCCACCAGCAGTTGCAGCAGCCGGGTTCTGAATACCGGCAACACCAGCTCGTGGCCACGCCAGACCAGCGCGGGCTTTGGCCAGAACAGGTAGCCAAGCACCGCCAAGAGCGCCAGCCCACCCGCCACGTTGAGCAGCTGATCGGCCCACAGCGGCCAGTCCGGCAGCAAGGTGGTGGCCTGCCCCACCAGCAGGGCCGTCCCCCCCCAGGCCAGCAGGCCGAGGAAGAAGGTCACCGAGCAGAAGACGATGATCCTGGCCACCTCCCCGGTGCCGAGCCCCAGCGACGAATAGATGCGATAGCGCACCGACGAGCCGGTCAGCAGGGCAAAACCCAGAGTATTGGAGAAGGTGTAGGCGATGAACGAGGTGACCCCTACCTGCTGCCAGGGCAGCCGCTTGCCAAGGGCGTGCACCGCCAGCATGTCGTAGCAGCAGAGGCAGGCATAGCTGAGCAGGGTCAGCAACAGGGCTCCGCCCAGCAGCGGCAACGGCAAAGACCAGATGGCCAGCCGGATGTCGTGCCAGTGCCAGAGGTGAGTCAAACGATAGAGCACGGCCAGCGCCGCCCCCAACAACAACAAGCTACATAACGGGCCTAACCAGATAAACAGATGACGCCGCATTGCCGATCCCTACCGACGCGAGGCCATGGCCATGCGCGTCACGTTGCTGAACATGGCCACCCGCAGCGGGAAGCACAGACTGCACTCCTTCGCGCCTTGGCCTTCAAATAGATGTTTTATGGGCCGTGGGCGGCGAACGGTCGGCACTGATGACATGGCCAGTTTGGCCCTGGCTGCCCGGAAAATGCCCCCGCCCAGCATGGCATCCCACTTTATATCGACTTTTTTGCAAAAGACGAGTCTTGCCCTCGAAATAAAATTACTCAGCTGCTGGCAGATTAATTCGCCGCTTTCCCTGGCGGCCAGCCCCGCCACATCCCGTCGGCGCGCAGCACAATTAATGAGCAGTGACATCATACACCAGATAACACGCTTTACCCGACCCATCTGGTCAGGTTGGCAAGCCGCTCATGGGTCATCAATAGGCTGCGCCCAAATAAAAAGGGGAGCCAGGCTCCCCTTTATCTAAATATGGCGTTACTGCACGCTGCGACACTGGCTGAAGATATCCAGCTGCTGGTCATATACCGCCGTATTCACATCCCAGATCCCCAGCATGGACGAGAACAGGTTGTCGTGGGAATAACGGGTATTGGCTGCCTTCTGCTGCAGACAATCGAGGTTCATTCCCTTCTCTTTGGAGAAACCGGGCGACATCCACACCTGCATGGGCACCCGGGTCTGATCATCCGGCGCAAACTTGTAAGGGGTACCGTGCAGATAGAGCCCCAATGCCCCCAGTGACTCGCCATGGTCGGAAATATAGATCAGCGCCGTGTTGTATTTGTCTTCATATTTTTTCAGCCGTTCGATCATGCTGGCAATCACGAAATCGGTGTAGCGAATGGTGTTGTCGTAGGTATTCTCCAGCTCCTGATCGGTGCAGTTTTCGATATCGCTGCGCTGGCAATCCGGCAGGAAATGGCGATGCGACCCCGGATAACGCTTGTAATAGGTCGGGCCATGGCTGCCAATGAGGTGAAAGCCCACCAGCTTGTCCCCCTTCATGCCGGCCAGCTCGTCGTCCAGCCCCTCCAGCACCACTTCGTCATAGCAGGTGTTCTTGTCGCAGAACTTGGGGTGATCCTTGGGCTTGACCACCATGTTCGGCACCCGATCGCACACGCCCTTGCAGCCACCATCATTCTCCTTCCAGAAGATGGAGATACCGCTCTTTTGCAGCACATCCAGCAGCCCTTCGCTGTTGCGGGCCAGGTTGCCGTCGAACTGGTTGCGCCCCATGTTGGAGAACATGCAGGGTACCGAGACCGCCGTCGCCGTGCCGCAGGAGCGCACGTCGTTGAAGGAGATGATCCCAGCCTGCTTGCTGGTGAAGGGGTTGGTCTCCTTGTGATAGCCGTTCATGGAGAAATTCTTGCCGCGCGCCGTCTCCCCCACCACCAGGAACATCATGGTCGGCTTGTCCGCACCGGCCACCCGCCTAGCGTCGTCGCCCAGGCGCTGGAACGGCACCGGCTCTGTCAGATAGCGTTTCTGCAGATACCTGGCGGTGCTGTACATGTAGTTGGCCGGCACTATCTCCCGGTTCAGGGTCTGGTTGTTGCGCCCGACCGAGGCGTAGTCCTGGTAGTAGGCCGCGGCGATGAGCCCCAATACCACCAGCGAGGCCAGCATGGAGAGGCCACGCTGCAACAGGCCCTGATACCATTTGGCCGGATACTCTATCTTGACGAAAAACAGCAGTACCGCCGGCACCACTCCGGCCAGCAATACCCAGACCACAATGGGCACGCTCAGGTAGGAGTAAGCCTCACTCTGGTTGGTCTCAAAGATGTTCTGGATCATGTCGCCATCAAACAGCACCTTGTATTTCATCATGGTGTAGCTGGCAATGGCACCGGTGATAAACAGAAAGGCAAAGAAAGGCTTGACGAAATAACGCACAGAGAATGGCATGAATACAAAGTTCAATGCCGCTACCAATACGATGGGAATGGAGATGGCAAACCCGATTTTAAAATGCTCAAGCTGCGTCAATATCTCATAAAAATGCAGCAGGACTGGCCAGTTGAGCAAGAAGGCAAAGATAAATGCCAACAACAAAATAAATGGAACAATTCTTATTCTAAGAAAAGAAGGCATGCATATCTCCCTGTTACGCTTCTTTATTACACGTCGAAATAGCCGAACCAGAGTCGACACGCCGATATTTGGCGCCGGATAGTAACAGCGTGCTGAAAACACCAAATATACTATTTTCAAATATCTTCAATAATGTGATGTATATCAACAATCATCAGCAAACTGACAGCCTAGCCGACGATACTTAAGGAAAAATTAAGATACCCGTGTTATGCAACCGCTCAAAAAACAGCCACGTATATACGACTCATCTTCCCGCCTCGCGCTCGCACCACTCTTTTTCAAGACGGCCGCTCGTCCTTAAGTTTTGCTTAAGACTGCTCGGCGAGGCTGTTCCCTGACGAGTCCTCGTCACACGACAGATGCGAGAGAGGGTTAACATGCACAACAGCGCAGCAATCAGCAAGGTACCAGAGATCACCCTGGCGTTCTGGGTCATCAAGATTCTGGCGACCACCCTGGGGGAGACGGGGGGTGACGCCGTCTCCATGTCGATGGAACTCGGTTATCTGGTGAGCACGGCCATCTTTGCCGTGATCTTTTTCGTGTCGGTCAGCGCGCAGATCGCAGCGACCTCCTATAACCCCCTCCTTTACTGGACCACCATCATCGCCACCACCACGGTCGGCACCACCCTAGCGGACTTTGCCGATCGCTCGCTCGGGTTGGGCTATGCCGGTGGTTCCACCCTGCTGCTAGCTTTGCTGATGGGCTCCTTCCTGCTCTGGTATCGGCTGCAGGGCAGCATCTCCACCGGCAGCATTACCACGCCGCGCACCGAGCTGTTCTACTGGGTCACCATCATGTTCTCCCAGACGCTGGGCACCGCACTGGGTGACTGGACCGCAGACGAGGCCGGCTTTGGTTATGCAGGCAGTGCCGTGCTGTTCGGTGGCATGCTGGCCGCCATCGTGGCTACCTACTACCTGACCCGGGTGTCGCGGCCCCTGCTGTTCTGGGCCGCCTTCATTCTGACCAGGCCGCTGGGAGCCGTGGTGGGGGATTTTCTGGACAAGCCGCTCAGCAAGGGCGGGCTGGAGCTGAGTCGTTACTCCGCCTCCTTCACCCTGCTGGCCGCCATCGCCGCGCTGGTGCTGATCTCGACCCTGCGCAACCGGCAAGTGGTTCGGGCTGAGCTCGATATCGAACAGTAATCACGCAGCAAGCCAGCCCGGCCGCCTCTGGGTCGCCGGGCTGGCTATGCTCTGTGGGAATTGATGCGAGGCAAGGCTCCCCCCGATGACGACAGGCAACAGACAAGACCCGGCCCCACCCTCCCACCGGATCCCGCACGGGGTCTGGGTGCTGGGCTTCGTCAGCCTGCTGATGGACATCTCGTCCGAGATGATCCACAGCCTGCTGCCCCTGTTCATGGTGACCGTGCTCGGCAGCAGCGCCCTCACCATCGGGCTCATCGAAGGGATGGCGGAGGCCACGGCACTGATAGTCAAGGTATTCTCCGGCACCTTGAGCGACTATCTGGGGAGACGCAAAGGGTTGGCTTTGCTGGGTTACGGGCTGGGAGCCCTGACCAAGCCGCTGTTCGCCATCGCCACTGGCAGCGGGTTGATACTGACCGCCCGCCTGCTGGACAGAATCGGCAAAGGCATTCGGGGCGCCCCCCGCGATGCTCTGGTGGCTGACCTCACCCCCCTTGAGCTACGCGGTGCCGCCTTTGGCCTGCGCCAGTCCCTCGACACGGTCGGCGCCCTGCTGGGGCCACTGCTGGCCGTCGGATTGATGCTGCTCTGGCACGATGATTTTCGCGCCATCTTCTGGCTGGCGGTCATTCCCGGGCTGGCCTCGGTCACCCTGCTCGCCATCGGCCTGCGGGAACCCAAAGAGAGCGATGGGCGCCGCAACCCCCTGCGGCGCGACAGCCTGCGCCGGCTGGGTAAACCCTATCGCTGGGTGCTGCTGATCGGCGCCCTGTTTACCCTGGCCCGCTTCAGCGAAGCCTTTCTGGTGCTGCGTGCCCAGCAAAGCGGCATGGCACTGGCGCTGGTGCCGCTGGTCATGGTGACGATGAATCTGATCTATGCCCTCAGCGCCTACCCGTTCGGCCGCCTCTCGGATCGCATGAGTCACCGCACCCTGCTGATCTGGGGGGGGTTGGTGCTGATTGCTGCCGATCTTGTGCTGGCGGCCAGCACCCACTGGGGCGTGTTGCTGGCCGGGGTGATGCTGTGGGGTATTCACATGGGAATGACCCAGGGACTGCTGGCCGCCATGGTGGCCGCCACGGCCCCGGCGGATCTGCGCGGCAGCGCGTTTGGCTTCTTCAACCTCGTCTGCGGCCTCGCCATGTTGCTGGCCAGCCTGCTGGCCGGCCTGCTGTGGGACCATCTGGGCCCCGCCTTCACCTTCTACGCCGGCGCCGCCTGCTGCCTGCTCACCCTGCTGATACTCTGCTGGTACAAGCCGCCGACATCCAGCACGACGCCATGACCCGAATACACCGGCGGCCGGATAGCAAAAAGCCCCCGGCAACCAGGTTGCCGGGGGCTTTTCTGAAGATGGCGGAGGAGGTGGGATTTGAACCCACGGATGGTCGCCCATCGCCGGTTTTCAAGACCGGTGCATTCAGCCGCTCTGCCACCCCTCCGAACGGCGTGCATACTACGTCAGCCCCTTGTTCATATGCAATACATATTTGATTTGGGATAGTAGGGGCAACAGGCTGGGGTGGGGCTTGAAATCAGCGCTCGTCATCCCGACATTCAGTGCATACAATGCGTTAACGAGGCGGATTGCCGCCTCACCCCGGAAATCAAGAGGACACCCAAGATGGATACCCGTTCTATCTATACCGGCACCCAGAGTGCCGCGCGCGATACCAACAAGGTACTGCGCAACACCTATATGCTGCTCTCCCTCACTCTTGGCTTCTCTGCCGTGGTGGCCGGGGTAGCCACCGTGATGAACATGCCGCCCCTGCACTGGGCCATCTTCCTCATCGGCGTCTACGGTCTGATGTTCCTGACCGAGAAGAATCGCGAAAACGGCATGGGGCTGGTGTTCACCTTCGCCCTGACCGGTCTGCTGGGCTATAGCCTGGGCCCCATCATCAACATGTACATGAACAACGGCGGCGGCGAGATCGTGATGACCGCGCTCGGCGGCACCGCGCTCACCTTCTTCGGTCTGTCGGCCTATGCCCTGACCACCAAGCGTGATCTTTCTTTCATCGGCGGCATGCTGTTCGTCGGTTTCTGGGTACTGCTGGTGGCCATGATCGCCAACATCTTCCTGCAGATGAGCGCCCTGAGCCTGGCCCTGTCCGCCATGTTCATGCTGTTCTCCTCCGGCGCCATCCTGCTGACCACCCAGCAGATCGTGCGCGGCGGCGAGACCAACTACATCTCCGCCACCGTCACCCTGTACGTCTCCATCTACAACATCTTCCTGAGCCTGCTGAGCCTGCTTGGCGGCAACCGCAACTAATCAAACACCCCGCTTCGGCGGGGTTTTTATTGGCACCTGTTTCTGTCAGGATAAGTTGTAAATCAAGGATATGAAGCGAAGTGGCCCTGATCCAAATCAGGGCCGTTTCGTTGTTGACCGGTTATGCTCTGGTTTTCGTTTCGCTCAAGGGTTGCGCTCTCCCATGCCCATGGATTTCTCTGGCCTGTTGCGCCGTTTGCTGACTGACAGTCATATCTATTTTGCCCTCAAGGTACTGCTGGCCATCATGGGGCTGCTTGCCTTCACCCTGGCGACCGGCGACATCCAGCTCACCGTGCTGCTCTCCCTCGGGGTGGTGGCCGGCGCCATCGCCGAGACCGACGACAGTCTGTGGGGCCGGGTCAAGAACCTCGCAATGACCCTGCTCTGCTTCCTGTTCGCCTCCCTGTGCGTGCAGTACCTCTTCCCCACGCCCTGGCTGTTCGCCCTGGGGCTGGCGGGCTCCACCTTTATCTTTGTGATGGTGGGGGCGCTCGGTCAGCGCTACGCCACCATCAGCTTCGGCTCCCTGCTGATTGCCATCTACACCATGCTGGGGGCCGCCAAGGCGCCGGATCTCTTCTATCAACCGCTGGCCCTCGGCGCCGGGGCACTCTGGTATGGCCTGGTGTCGCTGGTCTGGCTCTGGCTGCTGCCCTACAAGACCCTGCACGAACAGCTGGCCCAAAGCTACTTTGCCCTCTCCCGCTATCTGCTGGAAAAATCCCGTTTCTTTCCGGCCGACGAGCACGGCGCCCAGGCCATTCGTCACAACCTGGCCCAGCTCAACATCAACCTGGTCAACGCCCTGACGCTCACCAAATCGGCGCTCAACGCCCGCCTCAGCACCCGTCACCGGGCCTCCCCCGAGCTGGCCAGCCTGCTGCGCCTCTACCTGCTGGCGCTGGAGATCCACGAGCGGGCCACTTCCAGCCACTACCCCTACAGCAAGCTGGAGGCCGAGCTCAAGCAGGGCATCGTGCTTGACGGCTTTCAAGAGGTCTTTTTGCAGCTCTCCGAGGCATGTCAGCGGCTCGGCTACGCTATCCTGGTGCACAAGCCCTATGCCCACAACAAGCGCATCCACTGGACGCTGGAGGCCCTCGGCGATCAGCTGGAGTTCACCCACCTCAAGCAGCACTACCCGAAGACCCTGCTGACACCGATGAAGTTCCTGCGCCGCAATCTGGCCAGCATCAACCAGCTGCTGCAAAGCGCCGAGGAGCTGCAAAATCCCGAGCAGGCCCCGCAGAGCCTGCCGCCCCTGGCCCGGCCCGCCCGCCTGCCGCTGCTGACCCAGCTCAAACAGCATCTCACCCCCAACTCCATGGTGTTTCGCCATGCCCTGCGGCTGTCCCTCGGGCTGGTGGTGGGCTATGGCATCCTGCAGGCGTTCCACCTGGACAAGGGCTACTGGATCCTGCTGACCGTGCTGTTCGTCTGTCAGCCAAGCTACAGCGCCACCCGCCGCCGGCTGGTGCAGCGCATGCTCGGTACCTTCGCCGGCCTGCTGGTGGGGATCCCGGTGCTCTGGCTGTTCCCGGAATTGCACGTGCAGCTGGTGGTGATGGGGCTGGCCGCCTTCCTGTTCTTCACCCAGGTGCGCAGCAACTACAGCGCCGCGGTCTGCTTCATCACCCTCTACGTGTTGATGGCGTTCAACCTGCTGGACGGCATCGGCTTCGCCATCCTGGGGCCGCGCATGCTCGACACCTTCCTCGGCTGCCTGCTCTCCTATGCCCTGGTGGCCTGGCTGTGGCCGGACTGGCAGTACAAGCGGCTGCCGACCCTGATCGCCAATTCACTCTCGGCCAACGCCCGCTACCTCTCGGCGGTACTCGCCAGTCTGCAGCAGCAGCGGGATGAGTCCATCGACTACCGGGTGGCGCGCAAGAGCGCCCATCTGGCGGACAGCGAGCTGGCCATGGCCTGGCAGAGCATGCTGGTAGAGCCGCAGAAGCGCCGCCGCTTCCTCGACCTCTGTTTCACCCTCACCTGGCGCAACCACGCCCTGCTCTCCTACATCTCGGCGCTGGGCGCCCATCGCGACAAGCTGGAGGCCATCGGCGAGCTGGACGAGATCAGCCGTCATCTGAGCCACACCCTGGAGCGGGCTGCCAGCCACCTGGCGGGAGAGATGCCGGAGCAGATCGAGGGGCAGTGCCCGGTCATCACCCCGGACAGCAGCGAGGAGCAGCTGATGCTGACCCAGCAGCTCAACCTCATCAGCCAGCTGGCGGATGAGTTGCTCACCCTGGCCAACGAGAGCCGGTTGCTCACCCGGGAACAAGGCGCTACCATGCCCGCCCAATCCTGACAGGCCACAAGGAGCCCACCATGTCCGAGCATCACCAGCTGGAATTCAACGGCCAACTCATCGACACCGATGCCAAGGGTTATCTGCTCAACAGCAACGACTGGAGCGAGGCGCTGGCACTGGTACTGGCCGAGCAGGAAGGTATCGTGCTGGAGGAGCCGCACTGGGAAGTGGTGCGCTTCGTACGCGCCTTCTATCTGGAGTTCAACACCTCCCCCGCCATTCGCGCCCTGGTCAAAGCGATGGAGAAGCAGTACGGCCCCGAGAAGGGCAACAGCCGCTACCTCTACAAGCTGTTCCCGGAAGGCCCCGCCAAGCAGGCCACCAAGATTGGCGGCCTGCCCAAACCGGTGAAATGCATCTAAAAAAATACCGCGCCCATCCAAGATGCAGCGCGGTATTTTTTTACCTTGTCGACCCTGTTAGGGGTTGTAAGCCACCACGGACCCACTCAAGCCGGTCATCTGGCCGATGCGGCTCTGCATGCCCTGCAGCTTGGCCTTGGAGACATCCGGTCCGATGAAGACCCGGTTGAGCTGACCCTGGACCGGCGTGCGCGGCGAGGTGTGCGCCGAGTAGCCCGCAGCCCGCAGCTTGCCCACCAGCGCATTGACGCTGTCGACGTTCTTGAAGGCGCCAAGTTGTAGGATCCAGCTGCCCTGGGCCGGCGCAGTAGCCGCTGGCGCCGGGGCAGTCGTCGTGGTCGGTTGCCCCATCTTGCTGGCGATGAGATCGTCCATCGACTTGATCTGGCCCGCCTGCGGCTTGTTCTCAACCGGTTTTTGCACCTCGACCGGCTTGGGCGGCACCACCTTGGGCTTGGGCTGCTCCACCGGTTTCTTGGCGATCACTTCAGGCTTGGGCTGGGGCTTGACTGCCGGTGGAGTAGCGGGCTGGGTCACCGGCTTGGCGGCCGGTTGTTGCACCGGCGGCTGGCCCTGCTTGGCCCCCAGGGTTACCGGCTCGGGCACCTCTTCCACCTGCCACTGCTGGGCGGCAGAGGCCTGCTGCTGGCTGGCCAGGTGTTCCGCCGGCAGGGTGCTGGCGGCCGATACCTGCAAGGCGGGCTTGGCGGGCTCCAGCTCAGGGCGCAGCGGGATCTTGGCAAACGCCTCTTCCTTCTGCTCCAGCTTGTGGCCGTCCATCAAATCCGGCAGAAAAATGACAACCAGGGCCACCAGGATGACGGTGCCCACCAGACGGTTTTGAAACTTAGAGGCCAAGTTGAATCCTACCTTTACGTAACTCAATATGCGATTTGGCTCCCCGCCAGAGGGCCGGGGAGCCGGGGTGTGGCCTAGACGGCGACACCCGCCAGAATGTCGGCAACAGTGTAAAACGAACCAAACACAATGACCATATCATCAGGACTCGATGCGGCCAACGCAGCAGCATAGGCCTGCCCCACGCTGTCAAAGGTGGTCGCCGGCCCCCGCTCGCTGCCAAGAGCGGCCGCCAGCTGGGCCGCGCTCGCCGCCCGCGGGCCGGTCAGGCTGGCCAGATACCATTCGCCGATGAGACCATCGAGCTCGGCAAGCGACCCCGCCATGTCCTTGTCCTTGAGCATGCCGACCACGGCGCGGCGCACGCCGATGCAGGGCATCTTGCGCAGCTGGGCTGCCAGATAAGCCGCCGAATGGGGGTTGTGGGCCACATCGACGATAACCAGCGGCGCGCTTTGCAGTTGCTGCATCCGCCCGGCCAGCCGGGCATTGGCCAGCCCTTGCCGAATAGCCTCTTCCGGCAGCGGCAAACCGAGGGACTCCAGCGCAGCCAGCACGGTGACCGCGTTCATCAGCGGCAGGGCCGGTTTGGGCAGATCGCGCCACTGATGAAGGCCGTGATAATCCCAGCCGCTGGCGTGCTCATCACCACGAAAATCAATGCCGACCTGACGCAGGCAGGCACCGAGGCGGGCAGCCTCGCTGGCGATGGTGACGGGCGGATTGGGCTCACCGCTGATGGCGGGTTTGCCGGCGCGATACACCCCCGCCTTTTCCACCGCCACCGCCTCGCGGGTATCCCCGAGCCAGTCGCAGTGATCGAGCGCAATGGAGGTGATCATGGCGACATCGGATTCCACCACATTGGTGGCATCCAGCCGACCGCCCAGCCCTACTTCCAGCAGCAGCACATCCGGCGCGGCGCGCCGGAACAGCCACAAGCCCGCCAGGGTGGCGAACTCGAAGAAGGTAAGGGCAATCTCGCCGCGGGCCGCTTCCACCTCGGCAAAGGCGGTGCAGTGATCGCTGTCGGCCAGTTCGGCCCCGTTGATCCGCACCCGCTCGGTGAAGCGCAGCAGATGGGGAGAGGAGTAGACGCCGACCTGGTAGCCGGCTTCCATCAGTATGCTGGCCGCCATGGCACAGCTGGAGCCCTTGCCGTTGGTGCCCGCCACCGTGATCACCTTGAACGGCAGGTGGGTTAAGCCCATGCGGCGGGCCACGGCGCCGACCCGATCCAGCCCCATGTCGATGTTGACCGGGTGGATCTGCTCCAAATAAGAAAGCCAGTCGACCAGCGACCGGCTTTGGGATTGTTGCATGTTGGAACTCATCTTCACTCTTCGATGACGTGAGTATTCAGCATTTTGGCGAGCAGGCTGGCCAGACGGTTACGCATCTCGCGGCGATCGATGATGAGGTCGATGGCGCCCTTCTCCAGCAGGAACTCGGAGCGCTGGAAGCCTTCCGGCAGCTTCTCGCGCACGGTCTGCTCGATGACGCGCGGACCGGCAAAGCCGATCAGTGCCTTGGGCTCGCCCACGTTGATGTCACCCAGCATGGCCAGACTGGCGGAAACGCCACCCATGGTGGGGTCGGTCAGCACGGAGATATAGGGCAAACCGGCCTTGGAGAGGCGGTCCAGCGCCGCACTGGTCTTGGCCATCTGCATCAGGGAGAACAGCGCCTCCTGCATGCGGGCACCACCCGAGGTGGAGAAACAGACCAGACCGCGACCTTCCTTGATGCTCTCCTCGACGGCGCGCACGAAACGGGCACCCACCACGGAGGACATGGAGCCACCGATGAAGGAGAACTCGAATGAACAGGCGACGACCGGCACCCCCTTGAGGGTCCCCTTCATCACCACCAGCGCATCTTTTTCTCCCGTCTCTTTCTGGGCGGCAGACAAACGATCCTTGTAGCGCTTGGAATCCTTGAATTTCAAGACATCCTGCGGCTCCAGCTCGGCACCGATCTCGGTGCGGCCCTGCTCGTCAAGAAAGCTCTCGAGACGGGCACGGGCGCTGATGCGCATATGATGATCACACTTGGGGCACACTTCGAGATTGCGCTCCAACTCTGCCCGGTAGAGCACCTGTTCACAAGCACTGCACTTGGTCCACACCCCTTCCGGAATGTTGTGACGACGAGGTGTAGTGATCTTGCTCTTGGGAAGGATCTTCTCAAGCCAGCTCATGGAATTCCTTAATGCTTTTGTGCCTGACAAAACGCATCGAGCCTAGATTGTTCAATGACTTAATAGCTCGATGGCAATAAATGACGGATCATTAAACCACAAATTTTCGGGGCCAGTTACTAAAAACTGGTCGTACCCGGTGCCGAGTCCGGCAGCCACAACGGGCCCAGCGGCATCCGCGGCAACCCCAGCTCCGCCGGGTAATCCACGTCCACCAGATAGAGTCCCCCCGCCTTGGCAGTCGGGCCCGCCAGATTGCGATCCCGGGCTGCCAGCACCTCGGCAATCCACTCCACCGGCTGGAGCCCCTGCCCCACCAGCAGCAGGGAGCCGGTGATGTTGCGCACCATGTGGTGCAGGAAGGCGTTGGCCTTGATGTCGAGCACGATGTAGGGGCCGGAGCGGCTGACACAGAGATGGGTCACATTGCGCCAGGGGGTGTTGGACTGGCAGGCGACGGCCCGGAAGGTGCTGAAGTCGTGCTCTCCGAGCAGGCTCTGGCCCGCCTGGTGCATCAGATCGGCATCGATGGTTTCGTGGTAGTGACTGACGCCACTGCCGAGGATGGCCGGCCGGTAGTTGTGGTTGTAGATGACGTAGCGGTAGCGACGGGCGGTGGCGCTGAAGCGGGCATGAAACCCCTCGTCTACCTGCTTGACCCAGCGCACGGCGATGTCCGGCGGCAGGTTGGAGTTGAGGCCCAGGGTCCAGGCCCCTTCGGCGCGGTTCGCATCGGTATCGAAGTGGATCACCTGCCCGGTGGCGTGGACACCGGCATCGGTGCGCCCTGCGCACTGGATGGAGACGGGGTGATTGGCGATCCGGCTGAGGGCCTTTTCCAGCTCCTCCTGTACGCTGATCACTTCGCGCTGACGCTGCCAGCCGAAATACCGGCTGCCGTCGTATTCAATACCTAGGGCAATTCGCATGGATAAACTTGTCTTCTGATGAAAAGGGGCGGTGAACGAAACGGGGCGGATTATACGCGCCTCCCCTCAAAAATCCCAAATAGCCGCGTCCAGGCCGGACCAGACGCCAAAACACAGGGACCAAAAACAAGGGGCAGCCCATCGGCTGCCCCTGTTTTCATCATTATGCGCTGGCTCTCTAGCCAAGTCGCTTGAGCAGCTTCTCGGCCTCGGCCCGTTGATGCTCGGTGCCCTGCTCCACGGCTTCTTGCAGCAGTTCGCGGGCGCTATCCTTGTCGTCGATCTCGAGGTAGGCACGGGCCAGATCCAGCTTGGCACCCACACCGCCATCGTCGGCATCCACGTCAAATCCGGTGGACTCCGGCAGCACCTCGGGGAAGCCATCCAGCCCCACGTCCAGCGAGAAGCCTTGATAGGGTTCCTGCTCGGTGGTGGTGGCGTCCGCCTCGGCCAGCAGCTTGTCGATCTCGACATAGCCGCTCTCCTGGGCCTGCTCCCGTGGCTTCACTTCGCCCGGATGGGACTCCACCTCGGCGAAGGCATCCTCAAAATCGGCCAGGGCCAGCTCGTTGGGATCCCACTCCAGATCTGCTGTGGCCTCCTGTTTCCCCTTGGTCGGCTCGGGCTCCAGCCCCAGCTCCGCCAGCAGCTCATCGGCGCTGGCATCGGCCGTGGCACTGGCTGCCTTGTCGGCGCCCGGCTCGGCAAAGGCGGTCTCGAAGTCGCTCAAATCGAAGGAGGCGAGATCCTCGTCACTGACCATGGGGTCGGCATCGGGTTGACCGTCATCGCTGCCGTCCAGCGCCAGATCGGCTTCCAGGTCTGCGTCCAGCTCAGCGAACAGGGCTGCCTGCAGCTCCTCTTCGCTCATGATCTCGTTGCCAGCCTTGGGCTTGGGATTGAATTCGCTGGCAAGGTCCAGATCCGGCTCGGTGTCGAGGGTGATGGACTCGTCATGGGCCAGATCCAGCTCGGGCACCAGATCCGGATCCCGGATGGCGGCCTTGGCGGGCGGGGCCGGCTCAGCATCGAAGCTGGCCAGGTCCATCTCGCCGTCGTCGCTGAATACCAGGTCGGCCGGCGCGGCAGGCTCTTCCACCGCCATGTAGCCATCCGGCGTATTGAGATCCGGGCGCGGTCGTACCGGCTCATCGTCGGTGATGCCGACCGTCATCAGCTCGTCAAATTCGCTGCTCTCCTGATCCATCACCATGGCGGTGGATTCGGACAGGCTCTTCTCCTGCTCCTCCAGCTCGCGACGGGCCCGCGCCCGCAGCCACAGGGTCACCAACGCCAGCACCAGCAGCACCGGCAACAGGATGATCATGGCCAGGTTGAGCGGCGAGGAGAGCAGGTCCATCAGCCAGTTCTGCTTGGGCTCGGGGGCCGGTGCCACCGGCGGAACCGGCTTGGCCTTGAGCTCGGCAATCTCTTTTTGCAGCGCGGTCTGATCCTGCAACTGGGCCTTGAGGGTCTCCACCTCTTCGGTCAGGGATTGCAGCCGCAGCTTGAGCCTGTGGTTCATCTCGGTGACCTGGCCGAGCTGGGCGTTGGCATCTTCCAGCGCCAGCGCCATCTCGGTGGAGGGCTTGCCGACCGGTTGATTGACATCGGCCGGCAACGGCGCCGGTGCGCTGGCCGTGGCGGCGCTGGTGGCAGCCGCCTGGCTGGCGACCGGCTCGGGAGCCTTGGCGACCGCCTTCACCTCGGTGGCCGGCTGGGGTGTCTCCACCTTGGGTGCCGGGGCCGGAATGGGCGCCGCCTTGGCGGGCGCGACCTTGGCTACCTCGGGTTTGGCCGGCTCGGCCACCTTGGTCGGGGCCGCTTTGGTGGCCACCGGCTTGGCCGGCTGGGTATGCTTGCTCGCCAGGTATTTCGGGCTCAGCCCTTTCCAGCTGGCGTTGTCACTGCGGAATTTGGCGCGGGCCTCGGCATCGGTGATGACGCTGGCCTCGGCGGTGGTGGGCAGCTGGATGCGCGAGCCCACCAGAATGTGGTTGATGTTGCCGTCGGCGAAACTGCGGGGGTTCTTCTCGTAGATCGCCACCATGGTCTGGTAGACGCTGACACTGCTGGAGGGACGGTACTTGCTCGCCAAGCTCCAGAGGGTGTCGGTGGGACGAATGGGGCCATAACTGCCGGCATTGCTCGCGACCTGCCGCACGATCGGCTGGGCCGTGGCTCGGCTGGGTTGAGACGTGGCGCGGGGAGCGGCGACGGGTTGTGCCAACGGCTGGGAATTGACGGCGGGCGGAGCCGGCTCGTCCGGGCCTTTGAGCTCAACAAAAAAAGGCTCCCGCGCCGAGTCTTCGGCCTGGGCCGTGCCCAGCAGACCCAATGCGAGTAGCGTTGCCAATGTTATGCGGGAATGTCCCATATTCGTTCCTTCGTATGACGGCCCTATCACATTGAAAAATCTGGATAGTTACCCCAAAACAGTCGGTTCAATATAAATCAGGCTCAGGTTGCAAGCCAGCAGTCCGACACATTTAGCACCCAACTTGCCCCTGAGTGTAGGAAAAAACTTAATCAGTTGATATCGCGAAAAATTCTCGGGGCAGCAGAGTGCGCCCCCGGTCACATCCACCCCATGGGTGCATAGGCTGGCAGCCTGGCGGATTTCCCTCCCCGCCAGGCCAATGGACCCGACGATCAGAGGTAATCGCGCACCAGCAGTTCGGCAATCTGCACGCTGTTGGTCGCCGCGCCCTTACGAACGTTATCGGCCACGATCCACATATTTATACCGCAGGGGTGAGAAATATCCTGGCGAACCCGGCCCACCAGCACCTCGTCCTTGCCGGTTGCGTCGCGCACCGGGGTCGGATAGTCGTTCTCGTCGTCAAACAGGGTGACGCCCGGCGCATTGCGCAGCAGCTCTTTCACCTGTTCGGCGTCGAGCGGCTGATGCAGCTCGACGTGGACCGCCTCGGCATGGCCGTAGAAGACCGGCACCCGCACGCAGGTGGGGTTCACGGCGATGCTGGCATCCCCCAGGATCTTCTGGGTCTCCCACACCATCTTCATCTCTTCCCGGGTGTAGCCGTTGTCGGTGAAGCTGTCGATCTGCGGGATCAGGTTGAAGGCGATCTGCTGCGGGTAGAGGCTCGGCTCCACCGGACGACCGTTGAGCAGATGGGCGGTCTGGCCGGCCAGCTCGCTCACCCCCTCCTTGCCGGAGCCGGAGACGGACTGATAGGTCGCCACGTTGATGCGGGAGATACCTACTTCATCGTGCAACGGCTTGAGCGCCACCAGCATCTGGATGGTGGAGCAGTTGGGGTTGGCGATGATGTTGCGGTTGCGAAAATCGGCCAGCGCATCCGGGTTCACTTCCGGAATGACCAGCGGGATGTCTTCGTCGTAACGGAAGCAGGAGGTGTTGTCGATGACGATGCAGCCGTGCTCGGCGGCAATCGGTGCCCACTTGGCAGAGACCTCGGCCCCGGCGGAGAAGAGGGCGATCTGCACCTGGCTCCAGTCAAACTCCTCCACGTCCAGGATCTCGACATTCTTGCCGGCAAAACGCACCGTGTCGCCGGCGCTGCGGCTGGAGGCCAGCGGATAGAGGGTGGCGATCGGGAAGGCACGCTCTTCCAGGATCTCGATCATCGCCTCGCCCACGGCGCCGCTGGCGCCCAATACCGCTACGTTGAATTGCTGACTCACTGCTGTTCTCTCCTATGATGGTGCCGGTGACGCGCGCTGGCATCACCGCTGGCAGGCGGACCTGCCTGATAGCGGGTCTGGCGTCGGGCCAGACCGGGTATGGGCGGGACAAGGCTCCCGCCCCTTCAAGTATGTAAAGTGTTCAGTCTGGCTGGCAGACAAACCCGAGCCGGGCCAGGGCATCGCCGGCAAACGGCCCCTTCAGTTGCAGGGCAGAGAGCTCGCGCCGCTCTGGATAGTGTTTGCGCTGCTCATCGAAACTGCCCGCCACACCGAGTCGGTTGCGAAAACGGGCGTCATCGCGGCGCACGTCATAAATAAGGTGGACCAGTTGCTTGATCAAGGCCTGATCCGCCGGCTGGCCCGGTGTCACCTCGCGCACCTCGGGAATAGGCAGCAAACTCTGCAGATCCTGGCGCGGTGTGCGCCCCAGTTGCCGGCAGAGAGCCTCATAGAGCATCCAGGTGCCGCGGGCCTTGCCTTCCAGGCTGTAACCCGCGATGTGCGGGGTCGCGAGCTCAGTGTGGGGCACTAGGGCCTGCAGCGGCTCCGGCTCCCCTTCCCACACGTCCATCACCAGCCGCAGCGGCGCCTGACTCTGCTGGCGCGCCAGCAAGGCCCTGTTGTCCCACACCTCGCCACGGGAGGCGTTGATGAGGATCTGCCCGGCCGGGCGGGCGGCAATCTGCGCCGCATCCAGCAAATGGAAGGTGGCATCCGGCCCCTGACGGGTGATGGGAACGTGGAAGCTGACGATGTCGGCCTCAAGGGCCTGCTGGTAGTCGACAAACTGCGCCGCCTCGTTGGCCTCGGCGGCGCGAGCACGGGGCGGATCGCAGCGCAGCACCCGCATGCCGAGGGCCTCGGCCTTGCCGGCCACACACTCGCCGGTGTTGCCGGCACCGATGACCGCCAGGCTCATCTCGTTCAAGTTGAGCTCATGGCGCTCGGCCAGCACCAGCAGGGCGGAGAGCACATAGTCGCCGACCGAATATTTGTTGCAGCCGGGGGCGCTGAAGAAGGGAATGCCCCGCTCGGCCAGCAGCCCCTTGTCCACGTGATCGGTGCCGATGGTGGCGGTGCCGACAAAGCTCAGCCGCGGGCAGCTGGCCAGCAGTGCGGCGTCCACCCGGGTGACGGAGCGCACCAGCAGCACGTCGGCCTCTTGCAGATCCGCCGCCTGCATCTGCCTGCCGGGCAGCGGGATGACCTCGCCAAATTTGGCAAACAGCTCACGGGCATGGGGCATATTTTCATCAACGACGATCTTCATCGGGCTCTCTCACTTCGCTAGCGGCCACAAGCGCGCCATTCTAGCCCAAACAGACCGAAGTTTCAGATGCTTATTCATCCATGAGCGGCCGCCGCCGCGACTTTCTGGCGGGAACCTGCGCGCTGCTGGCTCATCTCTGCTCAACCGAGTGGTGCGGCCTGCGCAAGCAACCTCGGGAGCACCCCCTCGCCACCAACCGGATTGCACGCGGCGGGTTGGCCATCACCACACTCATTTGTAACCCCGTGTTACAGCGAGCGGGGCGCGACTTGACCGACCGGACTGGGCTGGCACAATGGCGCCTCTTTTTTTGCTGCCCATGAATGGGCACCTTGCCGAGCCCCGTTATGCCGACTCACGCCTCTTCCCTGCCGCGCCGCCAGGTGCTGTGTTTCAGTGCCGCCCTGATCCTGCCGCTGCTCCTGCTGGCCTGCCTGCCCTGGCAACCGTTCATGAGCCAGGCCCTTCACTCGGACTGGCTCTGGTGGCCCTACGCCCTCACCCGCATGGTAGATGTGCCCGGCATCGGCGTCAGCATCCTGGCCCTGCTGCTGCTGACCCGACACAAGCTGACGCTGAGTCTGCCGGCACTGCTGGCCCTCGGCGGCGCCCTGTTTGCCGTACTGGCCGGCGACTGGCTCATCAAGAGCCTGATCAAGCATCTGACCGAGGAGCCTCGCCCCTACCTGCTCTGGCTGGAGAGCCAGCAGCTGATCCCCGCCATCCAGCAGTTCTACGCCGGCAAGGTGGAGGTGCGCAGCGAGCAGGTCCATGCCGCCAGCCAGCTGCTGGCACTGCCCGAGTGGCTCGCCAACCACTGGCAGGCGGAGGTGAACTACGCCTTCCCCTCCGGCCACAGCATCGCCGCCATGAGCCTGGCCCAGTTCTTCGGCCTGATCTGGCTGGCACGTGCCCCTGCCGGCGCCTGGCTGCTGCCGCTGTGGGCCATCGGTGTCGGTCTCTCGCGCATGCTGATCGGCATGCACTGGCCGCTGGATGTGCTGGCAAGCGCCCTGCTCGGCAGCCTCACCGCGCTGTTTGCCGCCCGCTGGTGGCTGCGCCATTACTGACATCTGCACGACACAAAAAAACGGGCACCCGCGGGTGCCCGTTTTTGTTCAAAGCCTGTGACGCTGGCGACTCAGTTGCTCGCGCTCGCTCCCTGCCACCCTTCGGGGTACTTGTAGCCTGCGAAGCGCTTGGCAGCATAGGCCTTGAAGGCGGCCGAGTTGTAGGCCGCAGCCACATCCTTGGCAAAAGGCTTGTCCGCATCGGCACTTTTTACTACCACCCAGTTGATGAAGTCATAGCTGCGCTCAAGGAACAGGCCTGAGCTGAAGGGAATGCCGCTTGAGGCGGCAAAGTTGCCGTTGATAACCGAGAAGTCCACGTCTTCGCGCGAGCGGGGCAGCTGGGCCGCCTCCAGCAACACCAGCTTGAGGTTGTGCGGGTTTTGCACCACGTCGAACTCGCTCGCCTTGAGCGGATTGATCCCCTCTTTGAGGGTCAGCCAGCCCAGGTCCTGCAGCATCAGCAGCGCCCGCGCCTGATTGGTGGGGTCGTTCGGAATGGCCACCGTGCTCCCCTCCTTCACCGCCTTCAGATCTCCCAGCTTGCCGGCATAGAGCCCCATGGGGCCGGTCGGCACCTGGGTGATGGGGGCAAGCGACAGCCCCCGATCCTTGGCAAAGCTCTCCAGATAGGGCTTGTGCTGGAAGCAGTTCACGTCGAGCGAGCCGTCGGCCAGCGCGATATTGGGGGTCACGTAGTCGGTGAACTCCACCAGTTTGACCTGATAACCCTTGGCTTCGAGCTGCGGCTTGATGGAGTCGGTCACCATGTCGGCAAAATCCCCCACCGTGGTACCGATGACGATCTCCTGTTTGGCCGGATCGGCGGCCAGCGCGGTCAATGGCAGAGTACCGGCCAGCAGGGCCAGAGCAGAAAGGGCAAAGAAGGAACGACGCTGCATAAAAACTCCCTGTAAACATCTCAACGGCTGGCGCGATGGTAGAGTCGTGCTTGAACCACCGCAACCATCTAGCCATCCAAACGGCTAATTAACCACACCATAACAGAGCCGTTTCGCTTCGCCAAGCAACAAAACCGGGCAAGCTTTACCGGATGGCAGTGAAGCCCGGCTCTCAACTCTGCCGGGTACCCATGACAAGAAATCTTTGATAAACCACACAGTTATTGCTTGACCCCCTCCCCAAGCGGGCCTCAAGTGACTTATTGTGGTTATTCGGTACCATTTTGCGTCAGGGTGCCAGGTTCGCTTTGTCAGGCTCACCCTATGGAAGAAGGCGCGCACTGACAGCGTCATTCAGGCACGGCAGCGGCGATGTGAACACCAGCCCCTTATGCTCGCAGTTAAACAGAGGAGAACAAAGGAGATAGTTTTATTCAGCCAGCCAAGGAGTTGCCGTGATCGATCACGTTGAAATCAAGACAATGCATTTTGACGACTGCAAGCACTTCTACCAAACCGTGCTCCACCCACTGCATATGGAACTCAAGTGGGCAGATGACACCGCTGCCGGTTTTGGCCTGATCGGTCGTGACAAGGTGAGCTTTTTGATCGAGAAATTCGACCGACCCCCCCCCTGCCATCTTGCCTTCAGCGCCACGACATCAGCACAAGTCGATGCTTTTCACTTGGCAGGTATTCAAGCGGGCTTTCGCTGTAACGGACAACCGGGACCTCGCGTTCACTATTCCCCTGATTATTACGCCGCATTTTTGCTTGACCCAGATGGGAACAATGTAGAGGCCGTGGTACATATTTAATTATTATAAATGTCGATGTTGCGCAGACCTAAGTAGCTTAACCAGAAGATAACGTTATAAATAGGGACAAGGAATATGTCAAAAGCGATTCAAGGATTTGAGTATTCAATTAAAGATGCCGAAGAGCTGCTAGCCCATTTCGATGGTATTAATGCCAATCCCCCACCACCCAGCAGTGAAGTTTTAAAACGCGCAGGTCTGGTAATGGCGCTCACTGCTTGGGAAACCTATGTGGAAGATCGGCTGGTTGAGGAAATGCATAAAAAATTAGCCATAGTACAGGGCAGTTACTTGGGTGATTTTATCCTGAAGAAACTGCATGCAGATTTAAAGTCATTTCATAATCCAACCTCAGATAAAACGAAAAAAATATTTATGGATTATCTTGGATTTGATGTCACAGAGGGGTGGCGCTGGTCGAACTACGAGCCAGATAAAGCGCGCTCAACACTCAATCAATGGATTAAAAAACGTGGTGAAGCTGCGCATCGTTCAAAGCCTATCAGCACTGGCGTACTAGCTCCCCATCTTATAAAACGCGACGAGTTGGAAAAAGTTATCCGATTTATCAGAGACCTGGTTAAATCTACCGACTGTTATATAAATGAAAAAATTGATCTGCACCACGCTGCAGTTTTTGAACGCCAAAACCAGCTATCAACCTGATTGAGGAGCCAATGAATGGAGTGGCTAGTTGCATTAATTATTTTTGTCGTGATAGGTGCCATTTTTGGAAAGCCATCATCTTGCAGTATCTGTGGTCAGTCTATAAAAAAGACATATTATAAATGGACTATCAGTGGAAAAAAGCAAACTCTTTGCCCTAAATGCAATTCACAGATGGAGCGGAAAGTTAGCAAAGAGGCGTTTAACCGTCGCTTTGGTTAATGTTCCGCCTCCGGTTAACGGGCCGATGTTGAGTATTTCAACTGGTGGCCCAGCGGGTTTAACTGTCACAACATTTACAATTTGAATTACTTTATTTTTGACCAGTGCCGGTATCGCCGGTAGGTTTAGACCCTATCGACAGAGCACTGTGACTCATGTTTTATGCGTCACCTTGTCAGTCGCGAACGACATGGAGAGTTCGCTAAATCACCAGCAGGGAGCAAGACCACGCCATATTCAAGGAGTATTCATGACCCCCAAACAACATCTGCTCGCCAAGGCCATCTTTGTCGTTGCGACCATGCTCTCCCTCGCCATGATTGCGTTCGTTGCCTGGGCCGTCGTCACGGTCAGCCCGCTCCATCCGGCTGACCTGGCACCATCGCAGAGTCTCAGCCTTGGCCTGGCAACAGCCATCGCCCTGTTTGTGCTCGCCTTCAACTATGTGGCCTACCGCGGGCTCACCGAACAGGTGACGGCCTTCAAGGTGGTCTTCTGGTGCTTCGTCGCCCTGCAGTTGTTCGCCTTTCCGATCGGTACCGTCATCGCGCTGACCCTCATCTATCTGTGGAACCAGTCGCGCGCATCCCTCGCCCGCCCACTCGGCGCCACTGTCTCACTCTGATACGGGAGAGTATCCATGCTGACCACCACGAACACCGGCCTGCTGGTCGTCGATATTCAGGGCAAACTGGCCCGTCTGGTCGAGGGGAGCGACGCCCTGATCGCCCACACCGCCAGACTGGTGGCGGGGGCCAGACTGCTGGGCCTGCCGGTTGTCTGGCTGGAGCAGAACCCGGACAAGCTCGGGGCCACCGTGCCCGAGCTGCAGTTGATGCAGGCAGGCGATCTTGTGCTGCCCAAGCACAGCTTCGGCGCCCTGGGGGAACCGGCGCTGGCCGACGCCCTCGCCCGCCAGGGCGTCAGCCACTGGCTGGTGTGCGGCATCGAGGCCCATATCTGCGTCTACCAGACGGTGCAGGGACTGCTGGACGCGGGCAGCCAGGTGTCGCTGGTGGTGGATGTGGTGTCGTCGCGCAGCGCCGCCAACCGGGAGCTCGCCATCCACAAGCTGGCGGCGCACGGGGCCGAACTCACCTCGGTGGAGATGTGCCTCTACGAGCTGCTGGGTGACTGCCGCCATCCGGCGTTTCGCGCCATTCTGGCGTTGATCAAATAGCTCTCCTGCCGACCGGCTACTCCATTCGACACGGCGCCATTACTAGCGCTGATCAAATAGCCTCCCCCTGTCGACCAGCGACTTCATCCCACACGGCGCCAGTGGCGCCCTGTGGCTTGCCTGTAGTCACCCTCACTCTGCTTTCGATCTCGGCGGCCCCCCGCCAGCGTGGTACGCCTCCCATTTCGCACCACTCCGCCCGCCCCCTTTCGCACCTGCTTGTCCCGCCAAACGTTAACGAACAGTTACTAATAGGTTGATCTACAAAGATAAATATCAACACCAGCCAGCTGAGAAAAGTTCTCAATACACCACACAAAAGGATTCACAGGAACCCCCAGATGGTCTGTAAAATATTTGTTGTGGGATTTTTTTGAGCCTTATCTCAGAATCAAAACGAGTGCTTTTTGACTCTGTTTTTCCCGTGTATAGATGCCAGTCGCACCCAGGACGGTGCGATATAAGATGGAGTTTATTAATGAGAAAAACATCGTTAGCGTTGGCAATCTCGGCCCTGCTCTCGGCCCTGCCCATCGCTTCAGTTCAGGCGAGTGAGAGTTGCACCCCATTGACCGGCAAGGAAGCCGGCCTCGATACCGGCCGCAGCAGCGCAGCGCGCTGCCTGCCCGGCATCAACCCGCTGCAGGATCAGCAGTGGCACCTGCTCAACAGCGGCCAGAATGCCTTCAGCCCCCGCGGCGGCGTGGCAGGCAACGACCTCAACCTCTGGTGGGCACACCGTACCGGCGTGCAGGGTCAGGGCATCAACGTGGCCGTGGTGGATGACGGCCTGGCCATCGCCCACCCGGACTTGGCCGACAATGTGCGCCCCGGCTCGAAGAACGTGGTGACCGGCAGCAGCGACCCCACCCCGACCGATCCGGACAGTGCCCACGGCACCTCGGTCTCCGGCCTGATCGGGGCGGTCGACAACCGCATCGGTACTCTGGGGGTGGCCCCCCGCGTCCAGCTGCAGGGGTTCAACCTGCTGGATGAGCGCAGCAAGCAGCTGCAGAAAGACTGGATCTATGCGCTGGGTGGCAGCACCGCCACCGCCGACAACCGGGTCTTCAACCAGAGCTACGGCATGAGCCTGGTGGATCCACAAAGCGCCAGCGGGCTGGATCAGGTTCAGCTCGATCGCCTGTTCGAGCAGCAGACCCAGCAGGCGCAGGGCGCGGCCTATATCAAGGCGGCAGGCAACGGTTTCAACCGCATCGCCGCGGGCGACTACATGTTCAGCCGCACCGGTGTCCTGCCCAAGCTGCCGTTCGAGAACAGCAACATAGACCCCTCCAACAGCAACTTCTGGAACCTGGTGGTGAGCGCCATCAACGCCGATGGAGTGCGTTCTTCCTACTCCAGCGTCGGCAGCAACGTCTTCCTGAGCGCCCCCGGCGGGGAGTACGGTACCGATGCGCCGGCCATGGTGACCACGGATCTGCCCGGCTGCGACATGGGCTACAACCGCACCGACGATCCCAGTACCAACCGGCTGCACAACAACCCGCAGCTGGATGCCACCTGCGACTACAACGGTGTGATGAACGGCACCTCGTCGGCCACCCCCAACACCTCGGGCGCCATGGCGCTGCTGATGTCCGCCTATCCGGATCTGTCGGTGCGAGATCTGCGCGATCTGCTGGCCCGCAACGCCACCCGCATCGATGCCGGCCAGCAGCCGGTCCAGGTCAGCTATACCGCCGCCAACGGCCAACCCCGCCAGGTCACCGGCCTGGAAGGGTGGGAGCGCAACGCCGCCGGCCTCTGGTACAGCCCCACCTATGGCTTTGGTCTCATCGACGTGAACAAGACCCTGACCGCCGCCGCCAACCACACCCCGCTGCCGCCGCTGGTGCAGCTGCCGGCTCAGAAGGTCACGGTGCCGCGCAGTGAAGGGAACATCGCGGATGTGGGCAGCAGTGCCACCCGCTCCAGCACCCAGGTGGCGCAAGCCTTGACCGTGGAAGCGGTCCAGGTCACGGTGAGCCTGGATCATCAGCGCCTGCCCGACCTGCTGATCGAGCTGGTCTCCCCGTCCGGCACCCGCAGCGTGCTGCTCAACCCCAACAACAGCCTGGTGGGGCAATCCCTCGACCGGCAGCAGCTGGGTTATGTGCGTACCAAGGGGCTGCGCGACATGCGCATGCTCTCCCACAAGTTCTATGGCGAAGCGGCCCAGGGCGAGTGGCGACTGGAGGTGACCGACGTCTCCTACAGCAGCCGCCAGCTGACGCTGGTTGACCTCAACACCAACCGCCGCAGCACCCTGACCGAGCGCAACAACAGCCAGCCGGGTCAACTGCTCAACTGGTCCCTGCGGGTGATCGGCCACGATGCCACCCGCTCATGATCACAAGGAGTCACAAGATGAAACACAGCTTACTCGGCCTGGCCCTGGCCGGCCTCCTGGCTTCGGCCGGCGTGCACGCCACCGATGAATCGGTGGTGATCGACGGCAAGCAGTACCGCACCATCGAGGTGAACGGTCAGACCTACCTCACCCCGGACAACGGCGGCAAGCAGCGGGTCGCCCGCAGCGCAGACGGCAAGGCGCCCCGGCAAACCCTGCGCAGCGGCGACGTGTTGCTGCAAGGGGTGGCCAGCCCACAGCTCACCGCCAGCGGCACCCTGCTGGTGGAAGCCGATGACAACCAGGCCAGCGCACTGGCCAGCCGTCACGGCCTGCGCTTCAAGCAGAGCAGCGGCGGCATCGCCCTGCTGGAAGCCAAGCCGGGCACCGATCTGAACGCCGTCGCCACGGCGCTCAAGCAGGAGGGGGTCAAGGTGCAGATTGAACTCGCCGGGGCCCTCAAACAGCCCAAGTGAGCCGTCCCGGGCCATTGCCCGGGCATATCAGCTGATCTTCGAGGGGGCCGCCGGCCCCCTCGCGCGTTGCTCGCAGTCATCCTCATTGGCCATCAGGCTACCCGTTTTTTCCGCATCTCCCCTGCCCTTCTCCCCTCTTGCCACCTTCCACCCTTGGTTTGACACCGCCTTTCCATGCGACCTCGCTCACAACTCGGCACCCTTGCTCCCGCCGGCACATTTCTCGCTCCCCCGGGGCAAGGCGGCCATCGCCCGGCTTGTTAACCTGCCTGCAGCCAAACGTCTGCCCACGGGCCCGTTCGGCCTTCCTTGCGATATCCAATGGCAGTCGCCAGCAGAGCGGCCCAGCCCGGGCGGATGCCTTCCACCCGGTGTCGATATCTCCTTTTTATTTTTATTCAGACAGTTACGAGGACGTCTTCATGCCTATCACCACAAAATTGAAAGCGGTTTCACTGGGTGTCAGCCTGGCGCTGGCCGGCCTGCTGGTCGGTTGCAACCAGAATGACTCGGATCCCCTGGTCAAGGACGATGCCTATTACCGCGGCCAGGCCGAGGCCATGGTGGCCAAGCTGACCCTCGGCGAGAAGCTGGACCTGCTCTCCGGCCCCGGTTACGGCAGTGCCAACGGCGCCATCAACGTCAAGCAGGACGTGCCCGGCGTGGCGGGTTACATCAACGGCGTGCTGCGCAGCGCGGACGGCATCGACATTCCGGCCCTCAAACTGGCGGACGGGCCGGCCGGGGTGCGGATCAACGCCAACCGCGACGGTGACAGCGCCAGCTACTACGCCACCGCCTGGCCCATCGGCTCGCTGCTCGCCTCCAGCTGGGACGTCAAGCTGGTCAAGGCCGTCGGCGAAGCCATGGGGGACGAGGTGCGCCAGTACGGGGTCGACATCCTGCTGGCCCCGGGCATGAACATCCAGCGCAACCCGCTCAATGGCCGCAACTTCGAGTACTACTCGGAAGACCCCCTGCTCACTGGCAAAATCGGCGCCGCCATGGTCAACGGGGTGGAAAGCAACGGGGTGGGCACCACCATCAAGCACTACTTCGGCAACAACTCCGAGACCAACCGCAACCAGATCAACGACATCGGCGAACCGAGAACCTTCCGCGAGATCTACCTGCGCGGCTTCCAGATAGCGGTGGACGAGGCCCAGCCCTGGGCGGTGATGACCTCCTACAACAAGGTCAACGGCACCTATGTCAACGAGCGCAGGGATGCGGTGACCGACCTGCTGCGCGGCGAGTGGAAGTTCGACGGCCTGGTGATGTCCGACTGGTTTGCTGGCGATGTGGCCAACAACGCCTACAAGCAGGTGCTGGCGGGACAGGATTTGATCGAGCCGGGCAACGTCAAGGAGCAGTTGCAGCAATCCATCGAGCACGGCGATCTTGACGAGGCCAAGGTAAACGAGGCCGCCATCCACATCCTGACCCAGGTGATGAAGAGCCCCTCCTACAGCCAGCTGGCCATCAGCAACAGCCCGGATCTGATCGCTCACGCCAAACTGGCCCGTCAGGCCGGTGCCGAGAGCATGGTGCTGCTGCGCAACGACGCCGCGGCCTTGCCGCTTTCGGCAAGCAGCACCCTGGCCAGTTTTGGCATCAACCAGATCAACACCTACAAGGGCGGCACCGGCAGCGGGGATGTGAACGCCGCCAGCACCACCACCATCGCGCAGGGACTGGCGGCACGCTTCCCGGTCAACGAGGCGTTGCAGAGCTACTACCGCGATTTTTACGAGAACAACAAGGTCTATCACGAGGGGCAATTTGGCGCCAAGGGCTACTACACCTGCGCCGAGGCACCGATCAGCGGCGATCTGGCGGCGCTGATCGCCAATGCGGCCGCCACCCAGCAAGCCGCCGTCATCAGCATCGGCCGCCAGGCCGGGGAAGGGGCGGATCGCAGCAGCGGCAAGGGGGACTATCTGCTCGGTGATGACGAGCGCGCCCTCATCGACGCGGTGAGCAGCGCCTTCCACGCCCAGGGCAAGAAGGTGGTGGTGGTGCTCAACGTCAACGGCGTCATCGACACCGCCCAGTGGAGCGACAAGGTGGATGGCATCCTGCTGGCCTACATGGCTGGCCAGGAGACCGGCCACGCGGTGGCGGACGTGCTCTCCGGCGCTGTCAACCCGAGCGGCAAGCTGGCCCAGAGCTTCCCGCACAGCTACGCCAGCGTACCCTCTGCCGGCACCTTCCCGGGCGAGGACACCGACGGGGACGGCGAACCGGACGATCTCTACTACAACGAGGGGATCTACGTGGGCTATCGCTACTACAGCACCTTCGAGCAGGCGGTCTCCTACCCGTTCGGCTTCGGTCTCTCCTACACCAGCTTCAGCTACACCAGCCCCGCCATCGCCAGCAATACCCTGGAGGGCGGCAGCGCCGGCAACCTGGTGCTGACCGCCACCATCACCAACACGGGTGCCGTGGCAGGCAAGGAGGCGGCACAGGTCTATGTGACCGCCCCCGAGGTCAAGCTGAAGAAACCGCTCATCGAGCTCAAGGCCTTTGCCAAGACGGCGCAACTGGCACCGGGGGCCAGCGAACAGCTGAGCTTCACCATTCCGGCCAGTATCCTCGCCAGCTTCGATGAGGCCAGCAACCAGTGGATCGTGGAGCCGGGTCGCTACAGTGCCTACATCAGCCCCTCGTCGGATGTCTCCGCCAGCACGCCGGTCAGCTTCACGGTGAGCAAGGAGATCGTGGTGAGCAACACCACGCCAGGGGCACTGGCACTGCCGGCCGGGGTGGATGCTGCCAGCGTCACCACCATCACCCGCTAACACGAGCAGGCACGGCCAGGCACCCAGCCCGGCCTTGCTCGAACATTGCCCAGCAATGACCCGACCACGGGACCGGCCTTGCGCCGGTCCCGTTCTTATTGGCGGGCGTTGCGATAGGCCAGCGGCGTCATCCGGGTGTTGGCCTTAAAGAAGCGGTTGAAGGCGCTCTGGGACGAGAAACCGACCCGATCGCTGATGTTCTGCAGCGGTTGATCCCCCTCACCCAGCAAGCGGCAGGCTTCGCTCACCCTCGCTTCCCTCAGCAGGGTGGAGAAACTGCTCCCCTCCCCCTGCAATTTGCGATTGAGGGTCCAGCGGCTGACGTTCATGGCCGCGCACACCTCCTTGAGCAGGCTCTCGTCGCTCTCCAGCTCCCCTTCCCGGATCTTGTGGCGGATCCGCTCCCCCACCAGATAGGCAAAGGGGGCCCGCTCGGCGATGTCGGCGCAGATCTGTGCCAGCTGAACCTGTTGCAGATGACCCAGCGGCTCGTTGTAGCAGTGGCTGGGGCAGTCAAGTTGGCCGTTGTCGATGGTCAGGGTGTTTTCCCCCTGTTCCCAGCGGCAGCGGGTGGCGAAGAACTGATCCAGCAGTTGATGGCGCGGTGGCGGCCGCCCCGTGAAGCCCACCGAGACCCGGGGATCCGTCAGATAGACCCGCAGGATCCGGTAGAGGATGATGAAGTTGGGGATGGCCTGACTCGCCCCCAGGCTGGCAGGCCCCTGATTGAGATACAGGTATTGGCTGGCCTGCGCGCCCCGCCGCACCCGCAGTTCGTCACAACTACCGATGATGGGGCGATAGGCCAGCAGCACCTCGAGCGCCGCCCGCGGCGAGGGCTGGTTCAGGCACAGGCTGATAAGGGGTGGATAGTGCTGGTAGAGCTGGCCGATGTCGTAGGAGAGGATGGTTTCGTGAAAACTGGCCAGATAGGGCTGCATCAGTTGCAGCATCCGGTAGTGGCTGTGGGCCGGCAGCCGGCCCTGCTCCCGCTCGATGTCGAACGACGTGAGGCCGCCCGCCATCAGGATGGCATCGGGATCGCCCCCCTGCTGCTGGCAGGCTCCCAGCATTCGTCTGATCACCTGGTTTGATACGCTCTGTGACATCTGCCGTCCTGGCCTCCATGCTGACAGGAAACTGCTCGTGATCCCCCGGCCCGCCACTGGCGGCGGGCCTGCCACCCCGTGCAGCGGGCTGGCGGGACCATTATGGGGCGGTTGCAAAGCGAGCAGATGTAACGGAGTGTAAAAGCACGCGCCAGCGCGCCATTTTGGGCAGATGTGGCCGCCATATCGGACCAGTTGCGTCAGGTTCAGCCATGAAAAATGGCGCCCGTGGGCGCCATTTTGATGGGGGCTGTGCAGCCGGCGTCAGTTCGCCTTGTGCTGCTCGGCCAGATAGAGCCAGGTGTCGACCACGGTATCCGGGTTGAGGGACACCGAGTCGATGCCCTGCTCGACCAGCCAGGCGGCGAAGTCCGGGTGATCGGACGGCCCCTGGCCGCAGATCCCCACATACTTGCCCGCCTTGCGGGCGGCGGCAATGGCCATCGCCAGCAGCGCCTTGACTGCCTCGTTGCGCTCGTCGAACAGGTGGGCGATAAGCCCCGAGTCCCTGTCAAGTCCAAGCGTCAGCTGGGTCATGTCGTTGGAGCCGATGGAGAAGCCGTCCACGTGCTCGAGGAACTTGTCTGCCAGCAGAGCGTTGCTCGGGATCTCGCACATCATGATCACCTTGAGCCCCCGCTCGCCACGGCGCAGACCGTTCTCGGCCAGGATGTCGATCACCTGCTCTGCCTCGCCCACGGTGCGCACGAAGGGGATCATCACCTCGACGTTGGTCAGCCCCATGACATCACGCACCCGCTTGATCGCCTCGCACTCGAGTGCAAAACAGGGGCGGAAGCTGTCGGCGATGTAGCGCGACGCACCGCGGAAACCGATCATCGGGTTCTCTTCGTGAGGCTCGTAGTCACGACCACCCACCAGGTTGGCGTACTCGTTGGACTTGAAGTCCGACATCCGCACGATCACCCGCTCCGGCCAGAAGGCGGCAGCCAGGGTGGCGATGCCCTCGGTCAGCTTGGCGACGTAGAACTCGCGCGGGCTCTCGTAGCCGGCGATCATCTTGCCGATGGTGGCCTTGAGCTCGGGGCTCTGCTGGTCGAATTCCAGCAGCGCCTTGGGGTGCACCCCGATCATCCGGTTGATGATGAACTCGAGGCGGGCCAGTCCGACGCCGGCATTCGGCAGCTGGGCGAAGTCGAACGCTCTGTCCGGGTTGCCGACGTTCATCATGATCTTGATGGGCAGGCGCGGCATGTTGCCCACCTCGGTCACCGCCACGTCGAAGTCGAGTTCGCCGTCGTAGATGAAACCGGTGTCCCCTTCCGCACAGGAGACGGTAATGAGTTGACCCGGTTCAATGCGCTTGGTGGCATCACCACAACCCACCACCGCCGGAATGCCCAGCTCGCGGGCGATGATGGCGGCGTGACAGGTGCGACCGCCCCGGTTGGTGACGATGGCGGAGGCCCGCTTCATGATGGGCTCCCAGTCCGGGTCGGTCATGTCGGTGACCAGCACGTCGCCGGGCTGCACTTCGTCCATCTGGCTGATGGAGGAGATGACCCGCGCCGGGCCCGCTCCAATCTTGTGGCCGATGGCGCGCCCCTCGATCAGCACCTTGCCCGCTTGCTTGAGGGCGAAGCGCTCGAGGGTGTTGGCCTCCTGGCGGCTGCGCACGGTTTCCGGGCGAGCCTGGACGATGTAGAGCTTGCCATCCTGCCCGTCCTTGGCCCACTCGATGTCCATCGGCCGGCCATAGTGCTGCTCGATGATAAGGGCCTGCTTGGCCAGCTCCATCACTTCGGCATCCGTGATGCAGAAGCGGCTGCGCTCGGCTTCATTGGAGTCGACGATCTGCACCTGGCGGCCGTGGCTGGCATCGCCGGAATAGGTCATCTTGATGAGCTTGGAACCGAGGGTCTTGCGCACCACCGCCGGGCGTCCTGCCTTGAGGGTCGGTTTGTGCACGTAGAACTCGTCGGGGTTGACCGCCCCCTGCACCACCATCTCGCCAAGGCCCTGGGCGCCGGTGATGAACACCACGTCGTTGAAACCCGACTCGGTATCCAGGGTGAACATGACACCGGAGGCGGCGAGATCCGAGCGCACCATGCGCTGGATCCCAGCCGACAGGGCGACACCCTTGTGGTCATAGCCCTGATGCACCCGATAGGAGATGGCGCGGTCGTTGAACAGTGAAGCAAACACATGCTTGACGGCAATCATGACGGCGTCGATGCCGCGCACGTTGAGGAAGGTCTCCTGCTGGCCGGCAAAGGAGGCGTCCGGCATGTCCTCGGCAGTGGCGGAGGAGCGCACCGCAAAGGAGGCGTCAAGCCCACCGCTGAGCTTGTCGTAGGCAACCCGGATCGCCTGTTCCAGCGAGCTCTGGAACGGGGCTTCGATCACCCAGTCACGGATCTGTTGGCCAGCCCGGTTGAGGGCGGCGATATCGTCCACATCCAGGCTGTCGAGCAGATCATGGATCTTGCCGTTGAGGCCGCTTGACTCCAGAAACTCGTTAAACGCAAAGGCGGTGGTGGCAAACCCGCCCGGCACGGATACGCCGGCACCAGAGAGGTTGCTGATCATCTCGCCAAGGGATGCATTTTTGCCGCCAACTCGTTCTACGTCCTGCATTCCGAGTTGCTCGTACCAGAGTACGTACTGTTGCACTTGCATGTCTCCAGGTTGGTGGGCACTGTGCCGCCATGGCACCTTGTGCGCCAGTTTATGTGCGTTATTGTCTGTTTCTACTGTTGCCAACGACCATGAAAACGTTTTCTACTTATTGTCAAAAAAATCCCCGAGCAAGATTTGGGGATGGTCGAATGACACAGACATTCTACAATGCCAACACAAAAAGGTAACGACTCAGGTTTGCAAGCCACTTCACAACTTGGGCACGGCAGACCGGTTGACAAAAACGATATGGTTTCGAGAGATACTTCTTGCTTGCCAGCTCGCCGACCCCCTCACAGGAGCCCCCAGTGCACACCGTATTTTATGTTTCAGACGGCACCGCCATCACCGCCGAAGTGTTCGGCCACGCCGTGTTGAGCCAGTTTCCGCTGGCCTTCGAGCAGATCACCATCCCCTTTGTCGAAACCCTGGAGAAGGCGCGCCAGGTACGGATGCGCATCGACGAGCAGTTCCGCCAGACCGGGGTACGCCCCATTTTGTTCCACACCATCGTCGATCATCAGGTGCGCGAGGAGGTGCTCAAGGCCCAGGCCAGCAGCCACGACTTTCTTAACACCTTCGTCAGCCCGCTGGAGCACGAGCTCGGGGTGAAGGCCGAACCCAGGCTGCACCGCACCCACGGCATGGAGAACCGCAAGCTCTATGACGATCGTATCGAGGCCGTCAACTTCGCGCTGGCCAACGACGATGGCATCACCACCAAGGAATACGAGGAGGCCGACATCATCCTGATCGGGGTCTCCCGCTGCGGCAAGACGCCGACCAGCCTCTATCTGGCGCTGCAGTTCGGCATTCGCGCCGCCAACTACCCCTTCATCGAGCAGGACATGGGGGTCCTGGATCTGCCGGCCGCCCTCAAGGCCAATCGCCACAAGCTGTTCGGCCTCACCATCGCCCCCCAGCGGCTGCACGAGATCCGCAACCAGCGCCGCGCCAACAGCCGCTACTCCTCGCTGGAGCAGTGCGAACAGGAGCTGGCCTGCGTCGAGCGGCTGTTTCGCCAGGAGGCGATCCGCTTCCTCGACACCAGTTCCCACTCGGTGGAGGAGATCAGCGCCAAGATCCTCGAGGCCACCGGCCTGCGCCGTCAGCTTTATTGAGAAGCCTGCCCGCCGGCAAGCTGACGACATGGCAAACGCCAATAAAAAAGCGCCGGATACGGTTGTATCCGGCGCTTGTCGACTGGACCTCAGCGGGGCTGGGAGCCCGGGCGGTTCAGCTCTCTGTTGTTCATCAGCATGGCGTAGAAGTTGAGCACACCGTGACGCCGGCGTACCCGCTCGGTCAGCCAGAGGGCCGGCAGCAGGCCGATGGCACCGGCGATCAACAAGACCGTTCGCAAGTGCATCACCAGATAGTCATCACCCTGCACGGCCCACACCAGCAGACACCCCACCGCCATGGTCAGCAGCAGGGGCGAAAGCCACACGGTGAGCCACAGCGCGACGGCCAGCAAACTGCCAATAATACGTTGCATGAAGTGCATCCTTGTTGCAAAGGAGGCTTCATAAAACAGGAATTTCCGACAGAGTCAACCAAACCGCGCCCAACTGCTCACAATACAACCAAACACTTCCCTGCCAGCTTCACCGCTCCCTAAAAACCTGCCTTTCGCCGAAAAAACCAGCGAATGATGAGGAAAACAGGTGCATCCGCGATGGATTATCACTATTCTGCTTCCGTTGGTAGTCGCCATAAAAAACAGAAAGCGACTCACTGTAACGAAATAAATACGGATTTCGTCACGTTTCAGGCACGCTTTGCCGTGCACGGTCACATGGATTGACCCGACGGACGAGATGACAGACGAATGACTTCAGAAGACGTAAGGAAGGAAGAATGGATCTTCAACAAAACGGCGAGGAGCTGAAACGCGGTTTGAAAAACCGCCATATCCAGCTCATCGCACTGGGCGGCGCCATCGGCACCGGCCTGTTTCTCGGCATTGCCCAGACCATCAAGATGGCGGGCCCCTCCGTGCTGCTTGGCTATGCCATCGGTGGTTTTATCGCCTTCCTGATCATGCGCCAGCTGGGCGAGATGGTGGTGGAAGAGCCGGTAGCCGGCTCCTTCAGCCACTTCGCCTACAAATACTGGGGTGACTTCGCCGGCTTTGCCTCCGGCTGGAACTACTGGGTGCTCTACGTGCTGGTGAGCATGGCCGAGCTGACCGCAGTGGGCATTTATGTCCAGTACTGGTGGCCCGAGATCCCGACCTGGATGTCGGCGGCCTTCTTTTTCGTACTGATCAACGCCATCAACCTCTCCAACGTCAAGGCGTTTGGCGAGATGGAGTTCTGGTTCGCCATCATCAAGGTGGTGGCCATCATCGGCATGATCGGCTTTGGCGGCTACCTGCTGGCCAGCGGCAACGGCGGCCCGGACGCCAGCGTCAGCAACCTGTGGGCTCAGGGCGGCTTCTTCCCCAACGGCATCAGCGGTCTGGTGATGGCAATGGCGGTGATCATGTTCTCGTTCGGCGGGCTCGAGCTGGTCGGCATCACGGCTGCCGAGGCCGACAATCCCGAAAAGAGCATCCCCAAGGCCACTAATCAGGTGATCTACCGGATCCTCATCTTCTACATCGGCGCCCTGGCCGTGCTGATGTCCCTCTACCCCTGGGGCAAGGTGGTGGAAGGCGGCAGTCCCTTCGTCATGATCTTCCACGCACTGGACAGCAATCTGGTGGCCACCGTGCTCAACATGGTGGTACTGACCGCAGCCCTGTCGGTTTACAACAGCTGTGTCTACTGCAACAGCCGCATGCTGTTTGGTCTGGCCAAGCAGGGCAACGGTCCGCGCAGCCTGCTCAAGACCAACAAGAGCGGGGTGCCGGTGGTGGCCATCTCCGTCTCCGCCGCAGCAACCCTGCTGTGCGTACTCATCAACTATCTGATGCCGGGCAAGGCGTTCGAGCTGTTGATGGCGCTGGTGGTCTCCGCCCTGGTCATCAACTGGGCCATGATAAGCCTGGCGCACCTGAAGTTTCGCAAGAGCAAGCAAGCTGAAGGCGTGGTTCCCAAGTTCAAGGCGTTCTGGTACCCGTTCGGCAATTACCTCTGCCTCGCCTTCATGGCCGGCATCCTGGTCATCATGTATCTGACCCCGGGCATCCAGATCTCGGTACTGCTCATCCCGGTCTGGATCATCGTGCTGGCCATCGGCTATCAGTTCAAGCAGAAGCACCAGGCTCGCGTTGCGGCCAACCTGGGCTGATGGCATCAGCCTTATCCCCCTCAAAAGCCGGTCACTGACCGGCTTTTTTCTACCCGGATATGACCCCTGCAGGTTGGCATCGCCAGTTTCCCCTCTCCAGTCCATCATGACGCTGTGAGCACGCGCTCAGCAAGCGGCCATTGCCAGCTCTCTCTTTGGCAAGCATCCTGACTCGTCTAAAAACAACAAGCCCGAGACAGTGCGCTCGGGCTTGTTGCAAAAAGGCAGGTAGAAAACTGCGGCGTTATTCCAGCAGGAAGACGGCTTCCACATTGTCCGTGATGGTGATCTGTTGTTGTTGGTAGCTGTTTTCCATCATGTCGGCGGCAGGTGCCATGGCGGCAGCCTTGAGGGCCCGGCTGTAGATCGGCATGGGGCTATTGTTGCGGTACTCGACGCTGTAAACCTTGCCGAGTTTCATGCCAAATGCCTTGGCCAGAGACTCGGCCTTGGTTTTGGCATCTTCAACTGCTCCGAGGCGCGCCTGCTCCTTGATGGTTTGCGGCGCCTTGAGCCCGTACTCAATCTGGGACACGGATTCCAGCCCCGCCTTGAGTGCGGTGTCCATCAGCTCGCTCAGCTTGTCGAGTTGATAGAGTTTGACCGCAAGCTGGCGCTGGGCACGGTAGCCCACCAGTTCCGGCTTCTTGTTCTGCGGATACTGGTATTCCGGAGAGATCACCAGATTGCCCCCCTCCACATCGCTGTGCTTGATGCCCAACCCTTCCAGCTGGCCAAAGAAGGCGGCAACCTTGCCATCCACCTGCTGCTTGGCCTTGATGCCCTGTTTTTCCAGCGCCGTCACGGAGACATTCAGCGTCAGCATGTCGGGCTCGGCTTTTTGCTCGGCATAACCGCTCACCACCAGATGGGGGGCTTGCGGCACTTCAAGGGCAAACAGGGGTGCACTGATAACCAGGGCAGACAGGGTAAGCAGGGGACGCCACATAAAAAAGACCTCAATCTATTAGAGTGAGGTCATTATGCCCGTCGTCGAATGGGATTCATATATCGTGCAACGGCGGGATCTGATCCAGTACCTGATTGGTCATATCGATATTGATGCTGATCTCGCCACCCGGCAGCCCCTGATGAGCAGCAGCCAATGGTGTGGCGCTGCGGGAACCCAGCAGCACATCATCATCAAAATGGAAGGAGTCCCACGACAGAACATGTCCGGCCAGCGGAGCTACCGGCTCCGTCATCGTGTTGGTCACCAGAGGAGCACAGTCGATGTTGTCGGAGTGGCCGAGCAGATCCTGCAGGCAGACATCGCTCAAACTCTGCAATGTATACTCCTGCTGCCCCTGTTCATGACCGACCAGCACCATCATGTGGGGTGGCGCTGCATCGACAGCTGGCGTGAATGAGATAGTGGCCGCCGCAAAGTCCACATTCAGTGAACCAGCAACCTCGCCATCATCGCTCTCCAGATCCAGCGCATCAATCCGATCACCCGCCATCGTGGCGTGATAGCTAAACTGGCCGGTACAGGTAATGCTGCCCTGCCCGTCCCAGCTATAGCGAATGCCATCGATATCGACCCAATTAAATGACTGCATGGTGACCCTCTCCTGTACTGCCGCTATCTTAGCCGCCCCCTCAGTCAAAAAACAGGGGCCAGGTATTACCCGGCCCCCTTGGCTGGTTACGGATCAACCTTGAGGTTGCCGTCATCCAGCAGTTGCTTGATGATGTCGTGGTTGGTCGTCAGCCCACCGCTGTGATCCAGATCCAGGCTACCCTGGAACTGTACCGTCAGTTGTGAACCACCACTGGTAAGCCCATTTGTATCAATGGTCAGCTTGTTGGTTGCAGTATCAAACTTCAAGTAGTTGTCCAGCGCCGTCGCCAGATCGTTGTTGTTGGCTGCCGAGGGAACACCAACCAGCAGATCCGACAGATCCAGTACATCGCCACCGCTGGTCGGATTACCCAACGTAAAATCGGTAATCTTGTCGGTACTGCCATCCGCATCGCCAGCAAGCCACTTGAAGGTATCGCTACCAGCCCCCCCCGTCATGGTATCGCTACCCAGACCACCGATCAGCAGATCCCTGCCATCGCCTCCTTGCAGTATGTCGTTGCCAATCCCGCCGATCAGGGTATCGTCGCCAGCCTCCCCGTAGAGCGTGTCGTTGCCGCTGCCACCATCGAGCACGTCGTTGCCCTTGCCACCGACCAGAGTATCCTTGCCACCCATTCCGTACAGCAAGTCATCACCATCACCGCCGGACAAGATGTTGTCCAGACTGTTGCCCGTGATGCTGTCACCGAAATCAGACCCGATGGCGTGCCCTTGCGTGCTGTTGAAGGTCACATTCACACCACTGGCAGAATTGTCGTAGTCCAGGGTAAACGGTGCTTCCGGCAGCAGGCTAAGACCAATGTTGCTGTGGACTGCATCACCATCTCCATCCGTCAGCGTGACCGGTAGCTGCAAACTGACCGGGATCCCAGGAGTGGCAACACTGGAACCGAAGTCCCCAATCTTGAAGGTATTACCATCAACATAGTGGAACTCTAGACTGTTATAACCATCCGCCGTGTAGGCCGCCAACTTGGTATTGGTGACAACACCAGCTACGGTTGCAACATAAGCAACCCCAGTCCCCGGATCATCATCCGTAAAGTTGACCGTAAAGTAGTTGCCGCCCACCGCCACGGTCTGGGACATGCCTGCACCGATGTTGACGATCCTGGTCGAACCGTTGTAGCTGATTGCCACAGCAGTCAGCGACTCCTTGTTGCCATCGCCAATATCGTTGTCGTTGTCTACATCCTGACGGGCAACCAATTTCACACTTGAACTGTTGGTAATGGATGTAAACAGTGCAGAAGCACCATTGACGTCGTAATGAGCTTCGAAGGCATGAGTTGCAGGATCACCATATGACCCACTACTCCCCGGTGAACCGGTCAGATCGATCACAAAATCAATCCTCATAGCTTCACCAGTCCCCACAGATGCTCCACCACTTATCCCACCTGTATGAGAAGTCGTATTGACGGTGCCGCCATCCACCCCATTGGTCATTGCTGTCAGCAGCAGATCCTTGCTGTTATCATTGGCCAGGGTGTTAAATCCTGCCCAAGGCCCATTACCACCGACAAATTTGTAACCACCACCACTGAAGTCGATCATGGTCTGTCCGCCATCGACTTCACCAATCATCTGAACCTGATAGGTTCCGGATGCCGGCTGCAGGGTGGCAATGAACACGGTACCCGCCGCCGTTGCGGCAGTCAGCGTAATGCCATCCGAAGACAGGGTATAGGTGACAGGCAAACCACCCGAGGTCATGCCACTGCTGCTGCCATTCAAGCTGCTGTCGAACCGGATTGAACCACCATCCCCCCCGTAGTTGTTGGACAAAGTACCGTCACCATCCAGCAGGAAGATGCCAGTCACCCCGGACTGATTCAGCATGACCCCCATGGCAGGCGTCATGACAACCGGCACATCGTCTTCAACCTGTACGATGAAGTCGCGAACCAGCGTCACGTTATCCACCCCTTCGTGGGCCGTGATCGCACTGGACAGATTCAACGCCTTCAGTTCCAGGTCGTTGCCATCAGCCAGGGCATGATCAATCGGGCCCTGCAGGGTAAAGGTGTAATCGCCATCAGCCTCGACAGCCAGCGTGAAGATGGGTTTGCTGCCTGCCACTGCAACCAGGGTATCGACTCCGACACCGTGGATGATGCTGTAGGTAATCGCCACACCACCTGAGGTCAACGCAGGCAAACCGGCTGTACTGCCGACGCCGAAGTTGACGCCGATACTGTCGACCACCATATGGGCCAGAGAGCCTGCAACCGTGGTCAGGGCTGGGTTGTTGCCAGGCAGACCGGCAGGCAGGCCATCTTCGAACACGGAAGCCGTGATCGGAGTGGTATCCAGCACCAGTATCTTCAACAGAGCGCTGGAGGTGTCACCATCGGCATCCACAATGGTGTAGGTAAAGGTCTCCTGTGTATCGACGGCCACATCATTGGGCGGAGTGTAGGAGTAGGAACCATCCGCATTCACGGTCAGATGCCCACCCAGAGGTGTAGTCATGGGGCCGGTCGTTCCTCCTTGCACCAGGAAGGTCACCACATTGCCATTCACACTGTCGGCAACCCCGACATAAGCGGCCGGATTGCTGACGGTAAAGCTGACCTGCAATACGGTCACGGGGGTATCGGCACCGACACTGTCCACACCGGCACTGGCATCCACATCCGTGATCACATTGCCGGTAGCTGGTGGCGGTACGGTGGCCTGGAGTGTGGCATCCAGGTCATAGATGTTGTTGACCAACGTGACGGCATCCCCATGGTCCTCCACCAGACCAAGCTGAGCGATCGCCGTCGCATTGCCACTGACGTTCAACCCCACCGCGTAAACCTCAACATTGTTGCTGTTCACAAAGCTGGTCCAGCCGGCCGGGACATTCCCCTCGTTCGGAGCGCCATCCGACAGGAAATAGACCTTGGTTTCATACCCAGCCAAAGCGGGGTTCGCCAGATCCGCCGTCAGTTGATTCTGCGCCAATACGAGTGGTGCGTTGTAGTTGGTACCGCCACCATCTGTCGGCAAACCGGAAATACTGGCCTTGGCCACATCAGGATCACTGGTTTGCGGGATCAATACAGCTCCACTGGCAAAATCAATGACCGTGAAGACCAGCGGCACACCCAGCGCCACATAGGAGTCAATCATGTGGTTTAGTGCATCCTTCGCCAGCTCCAGGCGATTTGGCGAACCATTTGTCGACGTACCGATCTGCCACAACATGCTGCCTGATGTATCGATGACCATCACCAGGTTGAAGGGGGGCAACCCTGCTTCAGTGATGACGACGCTGTTGTCTTTAGCTGTCGGTACATCATCTTCGAAGCTGATGTTGCCGCCAAGGTCTGCACTCACCGTCCCAGTCGCGGTGTCGTTGTCGCCATCCACCACCGTCACGGTCGCACTCAGCAGTACCTTGCCATTGGCCAGGCTGATGAGGTTGTTGTCGTTGCTGTTGTCCACGTCCTCCGGCAGATGGTCCAGCTCCGCCGACTGCGTCAGCGTCACCGTGCCATTGCTCGCCACGCTGATGCGGAACACCTCCCCAGCCGTGGTCGAGCCAACGATGTCGCTGCCCACCTTGGTCAGGGTGATGGCCAGCCCGTTGCTGGTCAGTCCGCTGTTGCTGTCAGTCACGCTCAGGCTGTAGCCGCTCACCGTGGTGGTGCCCGCACCGTCCGCGCCATAGCTCGGCACCGCCGCCGCCAGGAACGCCGCCGCAAAGCTGCCGGTCGCCGTGTCACTGGCCGCATCGATGGTCTGTGCATCCTGGGTGGTCAGGGTGATGCCGCCGTCTGCCACCGCGTTGATGGTCACGCTGGGGCCGTCATCTTCAAAGCGGAACACGCCGTTGGCACCCAGGTCTACCGCCGCACTGGCGCTATCGCCATCGGCATCGGTCACGGTCTGCACCAGGGTCAGCACGCCCTGCCCCAGGGTCAGTGCCACGCTGTCATCCGCATTGGTGGTGTCGCCGTGCCAGACGTTGTCCAGCAGGGCCAGGGTCACTTCCCCGCTGCTCGGGTTGATGGTCAGGGTGAAGTAGTCCACCCCACCCGCACTGCCGGTGATGACGTTGCCCACCTGATTGAGCACGATGGCGGCACCCTGCCCGTTGGCCGCGTCCGGATCGACCGCATACAGGCCGCTCGCCACGTTGCTGCCGGTCAGTGCCAGGCTGTAGCCGATGCTGCCCGCCCCGTCAGCCCCGAAGGCCGGGTTGAACTGAGCCTGTACATTGGCCGCACTCAGGGTGGCACTGGCCACCCCGTCAGTGCCAACGCCACCCAGGCTGACCAGGCTTTCATCCACGGACACTGCGCCCAATCCTTCAGAATTGGTAGTAAGGGTGACACTGGGAACATCATCCAGAATGACCACATCCAGGCTGCCACTGGTATTGTCACCATCGGTATCAACCAGTACGACACTGAAACTCTCGCTGAGCGAATTGTCATTGGTAGGTTGGGTGTGGGTTTCACTCCCCCCCAGGGTGTAGCTGTAGTTCACGCTACCCGTGCCGGTCACGGGATTGTAATTAATGCTGGTAACGACCAATTGATTACCAAGTGGGCTGGTAATGGTTTGCGGGAAGGCTGTAACAGCTTGCCCGTTGGTGACCAAGGCGACGCCTCCCAGTGTCAGACTCTGCACACCATCGGCTGCGCTGAAGGTAAAAGTACCGCTCTGAGTCACAGCGGCGGCATTCGGATTACTCCCTCCTGCCAATGAGGCTTCATTTAATGTCAGTTCTCCGCCCTCCAGCTGCAGACCGGCAAGCTCAACCGGCTCATCAACAGGAGTGATCGTGATAGTCAGTAAGGACTGTACTGAATCTGTACCATCTGTGACGGTATAACTCACCGCCGGGACAGGGCCGTCATAATTGGTGGCTGGCGTAAACTGATAACTGCCATCTGCATTGACCAGCAGAGTACCAACCCCTGCCAGAGTGACGGGGGTGCCCAGAGTCGTGTTGGCAACCCCACCCCAGCTAAATCCGGTGACAGTAGCAGCCTGAGGCCCATCATTATCGACGGTGTTGTCAAGCAAATTGCCCGATACCGTCGCATCCTCCGTCACCACGACGTTCTCACTCTGATCTGCAAGATCATTGACTGGCGTGATAGTGAGTTCCAAGGTGGATTGGACCGTATCGGTGCCATCGGTAACCGTGTATACGACAGGGGGAACAGCACCGTCGTAGTTGGGAGCCGGGGTGAATGTGAAGCTGCCATCGCCATTGACGACAAGCGTACCGATCCCGTCGATTGTCACACTGGTTCCGACAGCCAAATTGGCGTTGCCTCCCCAGCTGAAGAGCAGAACCGACGCAGCTGACGGCCCATCGGTATTGACCGTGTTATCCAGCAAATTGCCATTCAATACACCGTCTTCCGCAACAACCAGCTGCTCGCCCTGATCCGTCAGTTCATTGACCAGCAAGGGCTCTACTACTTGTTGTGTATCTAAAACCGGCTCTGTCTGATATGTGGTGTCAAAGCCTGCGGCAGCAATAGTTGCATCACCAATACGGTCAATCGTGACAAAGCCACCATTGCCACTGGCACCGGCTACACCACCGATCCCGCCACCACCACCGGCGGCAGGTGCCCCACCGGCAGCAGAAGCTTCAAAGTTTTGTGTCGGGTCTACCCCTTGCAGAATTGATTTTTGCAATGCAGCGATATCAGGAGAAGCCGCAGTACCCGCATCAGGGGCTTGAGGTTGACCAGGGGCTGGTGCGTCATGAGCGGGAGCATCTGGAGTAGCTGCAGCAGGAGAATCGTCATAGGGAGCCAATACCAGTTTGGCGTCATCTGCAATATTAAGCTTGGCTCCCGGTTGGAGGATCTCGCCCTTTTGCAATGGGCGGCTGCTTCCATCTGCCAGCACGATTTGAACATTGCCTTCAATGGAAGAAACCACAACCGTTTTGTCGATGATTTGAGTGCGCATATCCTTTGCTCCAACGTGACAGATCTCGATGTCTACACCATAGATGTCTGTACGCTTCGCATCCGTTGCAAAAATGTATTGGATTTGTTCCGTCTTGGGGGGATGCAATGTATTAAATCGAAGGGTCTTTTTTATAATGTCAAATCAATCACTTGGTGGCGCCTCAAACGAATCTCAAACAGAGAGGTGCCCTAAAAATACCTATTTTTATTCATCTTTAGAATAAAAAAAGGGCCCTTATGGGCCCCTTTTGATTTGATAAGATTCAAGCCAGTGGGAATGCGGGATGCACAAAACCCTGATAACCATCGATATGCAACTTGGCAAGCAGCTCAACCTGATGTTGATCTTCAACCCGGGTTGCAATGGTTGTGACTCCTGCATTGTGAGCGGCGCGGCACACTGCTGCCAGGAAGGAGGTATCCGCCCCCGGCTCCATCACCTGACTGGTATAGCCATGGTCGACCTTGACATAGGCTGGGGCCAGCTCTTCCAGATATCCCAGTGACTGGAAGTGACGTCCATAATGATCCACCCCCCACTGGAATCCATGTTCTTGCAAGGCCTTAACCAAGGCGGTGACATGATCTTTATGCTTCATGATGGCAGCTTCCGGGATTTCAAACAGCAGCCGTTCTTGCAGCTCGGCATGATCCGTCAGATAGCCGGTCAACCACGCTCTGAACTCATCGGAACACAGCGAGCCAGCGGTAATATTGACCGCCAAGACCAGATCCGCCTGTTGTTGGAGCAATGGAATAGAAGCTTCAAGTATCGCTTGATCGAATTCGCCGCCCAATTTGAACTGTTCGATGGCCGGCAAGAATTGACCTGCAAAATAATCGGTGCCATCACGAGAAATAGAGGCAAACAATTCGGCATGCAAACGAACACCGTTATCAAATCTGCAGGCAGGTTGCGCCTTGAAGCGCCACAAGTGCCGAGCGATGGCATCTTGTACCAGATCGCGCCAAGCCAGACGTCCCATCAATCCTTGATCAACACCGCCCTCCATGACTACTGCGCCACGACGTTCATTACGCGCTTTGCCCAACGCGTTGTCGGCCTTGGTTAGCAACGCTGACAAATCATCATTCCCATCGCGCCCTGCAATACCGATAACGGAGAGTGCACCGCCCTCACCCATGGGGTTCACAACCAGGTCGGCAATGCGACTGTTGATCACCTCCGCCAAATCTTTCAGCTGGGCCAGATCATCGGTAGGACACAGCAAGGCATATTCCGTGGCCGAAATCCGCGCCAGTGCCGACCCATCCCAGCCTTTCAGCTGCTCCTTCAGAGCCTGTGCTATCGACTTGACCATGTTGTCGCGAGCGGCAAACCCCTCCTCACGGTACAGGTCATCCAGCATATCGACAGCGACCAGCATGACGCCGCCTTGTCCCGCCTCGGCAATCCATGCGTTTACCTGCCCCACGAAATAAGCCCGGTTGCCCAAGCCGGATACTGCATCCACATAAACCCGCTCCCGCAATTTTTCAGCCTCATCAGCCTGCTCCTTGAACTGCAGGGCCAGCTTGCTGGAAAGCGTATTGATGGCTTGTACCACCTGTTTCAATTCATGGGTCTTGGGTTCAGGAATGGCATGGCCAAAGTGGTGCAGTTCGATCTCCACCGCCTGCTCGCAGATCTGCTTGAGCGGCTTGAGCAAATAGTTGAGCGCACGCATCAACAAAATGGTGGTGATGAGAAAACCTATCAGAAACCAGCTCGCCAGTTCACTCATACCACGCCACAGCTCGTAATAGGCTTGCCCGGGGTGACCAACAACCTTCAATTTGCCCAGTTGCAGCCAGCCAGAGGTCAGAATCGATTCGTTGGATACTTCCGGAAACAGGCCCAAATTAATGAACCACTGCGGCACCCCCTGAATATTGTTGGTATTTTCCTGCTCAATGACATCCTTGGAAGCCAACAAGTCCAGACGGACCAAGCGATAATATCCCCCATCAAATATCGCCTGGATGACGGATTCAGCCCCCACCTTGTCACCATTTTCCAGATAAGGTGTCAACGCCAATCCCAGGGATGTGGCGGTGTTGATGACTGTGGTTTCCTGCTGCTGCGCCAGATAGGTACGAGTCGAGTTGAATTGCACCCAATAGGTGGCTGCAAACAACAACCCGAACAGGATCAACATGGTGGCCAGTAATTGTCTGTAGAGCGTCATAGGTTAATCATCCAAATTCAACACAGGCTGAGCCAATCGCCCCGAAGTCATGCGATTGCGTAAATCATTCCATAATCCCAGGCGTGAGGACTGTCCAGCCAGTTCCCCTTGACCACGCGCCTTCATCAACCACAAGTGACTACCGTTAAAGCTGTATATCGGCATCAGATCCCGGCGCTGGCTGGCTGGCCGAATCGACCCAATCAAGTTATCCAAAATCACGGGGACTGAGGATGGCGTGTCATAGTAAGCAACCACCATATGAAACTGGTTGTAATCCAATGCCTTGACATAGACCATCCGCATTTTTTCATCCGGCACCCCCAATTCCAGCAGGGTAAAGTACTTTGAAATGCTGAAGTCTTCACAATCACCACCCGCCGCGCCTAAAAATTCCAACGGGGTCGCCCAATAGTCTTTTTTGCGCCACAACTTGATGTCGTCGATAAAACGCATCTGGTTGAAAAACTGGTTTACCTTCTCCAGTTTCTGGCGGTCTGTCAGACCCGCGGCACGATTCTGCATGACCAGCGTACGCCAAGTCGTGACCCGTTTGCCGGCTCTGACACCGTATGTTTCCTGTGCCCGCTGTACCAGTTTGAGATCTTCGGGGGTAAGAGGCTGACTGGCAGAAAGCAGCAAAGGCAGAGAAACCAACAGCAGCCAGAGTGACCAGCGTAACCAGCGCGCACGCAAAAACGGAACCAAGCCGAAGCTTGACGCCATGCCAACACTGCCTGCCCGATACTGCTCAGTCACATGCATCTTCAAAAGATCCACTGGCTGTTACAACGCTGGCCAGAAGTGGCCGTCAGAGACAAGGGATGGCGGCAGCCCGGCTGCAGCCATCCCTTTCACCCGCATCAAACCTGATGCGCACTCCATTACTGTTTAGCTTGCCAATCGGCCGGCTGCTTCACATTAAACGCATTGAGCAGACTGCCAGTGGCATTGAGGATCCGATAATCCGCCAACAAGGAGTCGTACTCGGCCGTGATGTAGCTGCGACGGGCCTCAAACAGTTCGTTCTCGGTGTTCAGTACGTCCAGCAAGGTACGCTGGCCCAATCCGAACTGCTTCTTGTAGGCCTGTACGGTGTCATAGCTAGCATCCACGTGCTCTTTCAGGAAGGTCTTCTGTTTGGTCAAAGACTCTTTGGCGTTCCAGGCCAGGCGGGTTCCCTCTTCAACCTGACGGAAAGCATTCATATGAATATCTTTCGCCTGGGAATAGAGAGCGGACGTCGCCTTGCTCTGCGCCAGATCGGAACCACCACGGAACAGGTTGTAACGCATGCGCACCATGGCGGTCAGATCGTCATTGCGTCCTTTTACTGCATCAATGTCCTCGTTCCAGTTCTGATCCACTTCAAACGTGACGTTGGGATAAAAACCGGACTTGGAGCCTTCATGCTGATATTTGGCGGCTTCGATATCCTGCAAGGATGACAGCAAGGTCGGATGCACCTCGGTCGCCGTCTTCAAGGCGGCATCCAAGCTGCTCGGAATGAGCTGAGCATCCGGCACCGGCTGTACCAAATCTTTTGGCATCTCATTGACTACCCGGATGAATTCGCTCTCGGCATCCCGGTAGTTGTTTTCGGCAGCCGCCTGATTGGCATAGGCTCTGGCGACACGACCATCAATTTGGGTCTGGTCTGCCGTGGATCCCAAGCCAGAATCGGTCCGCTTGCTGATGTCGCTGCGGATCTGCTCGTGAGTTTCCAGGTTCTGTTTGGACAGCTCGAGGATCTCCTGCTGACGCAGCATGTTGAGGTAAACCTCAGCCACGCGCAGGGCTGTATTCTCCGCCTCGGAGATCATGGCCAGACGCTGAGCATTGGCTTCGGCATCGGTACGAGCCACGTTGCTGCTGACGTTGAAACCATCAAACAGCATCTGGCGCAGACTGATACCGGCCTCTTTACGGGTCATGGAATCATCGATGGTGGTCGAATTCGCACCGGCTGCACGAGTTGACGGGCTGTCAGTCTTCTCATAGCCGACACCGCCGCGCAGATCGATGGTGGGATAGTAACCACCTTTGGCCCCATCATGCTGATACAGTCGCGCCTGATAGAGATCAAAAGCTTCCTTGATTTTGGGATGGGTAGCCAGTGACTGTGCCACTGACTGTTCCAGTGTTTGGGCCTGGGTAAGGCCCGGGAACAGCACGGCGCCACTTACTAACATGGCAACAATCGTCTTCTTCATGGTATCTCCAGTCATGTTGTTTTTAGATTGTTGGCTTATCGTTCTCTCAGTGCCGACTGCTTTGCCCGTAAAATCGGCTTAAGCAAATAGTCTAGGACACTTTTTTTACCAGTAATAATATCTGCACTGGCTAACATACCGGGGATGATGGGAAGTGCGTTAAGCTCATCGCCCAAGTAACTTTTCTCGGTGCGGACTCGTACCAGGTAAAAGGAATTGCCATCTTCATCCTGGATCGAGTCAGCACTTATCTGTTCAACCTTGCCATGTAATCCTCCATAAATTGTGAAGTCATAGGCAGTAATCTTGACCACGGCCTCCAGCCCTGGCCGCAAGAACGCGATATCTTTGGGCGACACTTTGGCCTCGACCAGCAGAGTGTCTTCCAGCGGAACAATTTCCATCAGATCCATGCCGGGTTGCACCACACCACCCAGCGTGTTGATCTTGAGTTTCTTGATGGTGCCCTTGAGCGGCGCAATGACGCTGGTGCGATCCACCCGATCCCGCAGCCCAACCTGGCCTTCGGACAGCTGGCTCAATTTGCCTTGCCGTTCATTGAGCTCGGTCTGTGAATCGGCCCGGAATTTCAAGGCAATGTCGTTGCGCTTGGAGATGGTCTCCCGCAACACGGAATCGAGTTTGGGAATAAGCAGCCGGTTGCTCTCCAATTCCCCCTGCATTTCGTTGACCTGACGCTCCAGTTTGATCAGCTCGACCTGAGGTACTATCCCCTCCTTGGCCAAGGGGCGGCTGATATTGAGCTCCTGCCGCGCCAGATCCACGCTACGCGCCACCGTCCTGATCTTGGCGTTGAGCTCTATGGTCTCCTGCTCTTTCTGTTCAATCTGTTGCCCCAGAATATAGAGCTGGTTGTTCAAGTTGTTGAGACGCTCATCCTGAACTGATTTTTCTCGAGCCGCATATTCGGCAAAGACGTTTTCGAAACCATCAGGGAAATCGATGGGTTGCTTGTCGACCACGACCTGCTCACGCCACCCCAGATTGGGACCGGTCTTGACCACCACGCTCTGGATTTCGGAGCGCAGCCTGGCAATATCCCCCTTGAGGGTCACCAGCTCCTGCTCCCGTTCACGAAAATCGGAGCGGAAGCGAGTATCATCGATACGCAAGAGCGGCTGCCCTTTTTCAACGATGTCACCCTCTTTGACGAAGATCTCCTTGACGATCCCCCCCTCCAGATTCTGGATCACCTGCAATTGACGGGAAGGGATGACCTTGCCCTGTCCAACGGTGACCTCATCGAGCTCGGCCCAGGCGGCCCAGACAATGGCGCTCATGAAAAACAGGAAGCAGGCCCACAGCAATGCCCTGGCTCGAGTCGGGGTACTCAGCAGTACCGCAGCCGCACCGTCATCGACGAATTCAAGGTGCTCCGGCGCCGGCAATACGGTATCGGAAGGCGCCTTCTTGAACAGTCCAAACTTAGCCATTGGACGCCTCCTGCACACGCACCTTGCCCTCTTTCAGTTGTTGCAACACAGCCTCTTTGGGCCCATCGGCCACTACCTGCCCCTGCTCAACCACGATGACCCGCGAAGCCACATCGAGCATGGAGGTTTTGTGAGTGATCAGGATCAGGGTCGTTTCCGGTCCCAATCGTGCCAACTCATGCTTGACCTGCATCTCGGATTGGTTATCCATGTTGGAGGTGGGTTCGTCCATCACCAGAATGGGGGGGTCGTTGAGCAAGGCTCGCGCCAGCAGGATGGCCTGACGCTGACCACCCGAGAGCTGACGGCCCCCCTCACCTATCTGCCGATCCAGCCCGTTGGGATCCCGATTGGTAAAATTGGTGACGCCGGCCCGTTTGGCGGCCCGCATGACCCGCACATCGTCCACCAGCGGATTACCCAGCATGATGTTGTCGCGTACCGAACCAAAAAACAGGGTCACGTCCTGCGGGACACAACCTATGTTGCGCCGGATCACCGAGGCCGGCAGCTGATCCAGCTCGAACCCATCGAGTCGCACCGAGCCATCGGTGGGCCGATACAAGCCCATCAAGATCTTCTCGAGCGTGGTTTTACCCGCTCCGATCCGGCCTATGATGGCTACCTTCTCGCCCGGTTCGATACGCAGATTGATGTTGTGCAGGGTGCTGGTTTCCATTCCCGGGTACTTGAACGATACATTGTCAAACTCGATCCGACCGGATATCACGGGATGGTGGATGTACTGCTTGCCCTCTTCCTGCTCACCCGGCGTCACCATGATTTTTTCCAGGATTTCCAGTGCGGACTTGGCCTGGTTGTAACGGGTGGAGAGCACCGACAACTGCACCATGGGCGCAATCGCGCGGCTTGACAGCATGACGGCGGCAATCATGCCACCCATGGTGACCAACCCTTCCGAGATCTGATAAACGCCGACAATCACCAGTGCCACCGTCACCACCTGCTGGATATAACTGGCCAGCGAAGACATGGAGTTGGTGATGCGGCGAGTCTGCACGCCCCAGGTCGAGATATGGGAGACGGCCTGCTCCCAGCGATGCTGGAACATGCTCTCAGCCCCGAAAATCTTGACGGTCTCAAGGCCTGAAATGCTCTCGATCAGGTTGGCGTTCTTCTGGGAAGCAAGCCGCGATCCCTCTTCGATGGACTGCTTGAGCGGCGCCTGAATATAGAAGCTGTAAATAATGAGGATCAGCATGGCGACGATCGGTACCACGACCATGACACCGGCAAAAATCCAGATGATGAACAGGAAGAAGACCGCGAACGGCAGGTCGATGAGGGTAGAGACGGTAGCGGAGGTAAAAAACTCCCGTACCGATTCGAACTCCTGCAGATGTTTGGCAAACGCACCGGTCGAGGCCGGCCGCGACTCCATCCGCATGCCCATCACCTTGGCGAAGATCTTGGCCGACAACAGCACATCCGATTTTTTACCGGCGATGTCGATGAAGTAGCTGCGCAGCTGACGCATCACGAAATCGAAGGTGAACACCACCATGGCCCCGACCGCAAGCACCCAAAGAGAATCAAATGCCAGATTGGGCACTATCTTGTCGTAGACGTTCATGGTGAACAGCGGGCTGGCGATGGCAAACAGGTTGATGAGGATGGACGCGATCAGTACGTCCCGATAGATGCCACGGGATTCAAACAGAGTGCTCCAGAACCAATGCCCGTCACGGGTCTCCAGCACCTTGGGGGAGCGCTCATCAAACTTAAACTGCTTTTTGACAAAAAACAGTCGGCCCAGATATTCATCACCCAGCTGGGCCGCACTGAGCCACTGGGCCGCATCTCCCGCCTGAGGAAAGATGACCTTGCCCTGACTCCTGTCTTCATTCCACTCCAGCAGAATGCAGGCACCGCCATTGCGCATCTGCAACACGCAAGGCAGCAACAAGGGGGAGATTTCGGCAAGCGGTTGGATCACTTCCCGGGCCGACAGCCCGCCCCGCTCGGCGGCACGACTAAACAGGTTGGGCGTCAACAGGCCGGACACCAGTGGCAAACCGGTCGTCAGGGCATCCTTGCTGTTGGGCACCCCATAAAAGCGGGTCAGAAAGACCAGACACTCCAACAACTCGTCAATACGGTTAGTTTCTGCTTGCATAGCATCCTGTCACTGCATGATTGGGCCGGCTCTATCGCCACACCGATATTCAAGCTTCACGGGCGCAGTTTGGCGCAGACGATCCCGTGACATAAAGAACAGAGCTCCCCGAGAAGGGATCAACAGCCTGATACACATTAAGCACAGGTACATGACACTGAATGTCATTGGCAGACCTGATAGGCATTACACCCAAAGGCGAGACGGGCAGTTTGGTTGCGGATCGCGACACAAGATGGCGCCATATCCGATATATCCCGTCCAAATTGGAAATAATACAAGCTTATTGATAATGATATCTTTTTCAAGCCAAGTACTATATCAAGACAATTTTACCGAAACTATACCGCAAAGACTGAATTTCATCTAATAACTCACTGTTTTTTTGATGAAATCTGATTACCTAGTCGATATTGCCAGAAAGCGAAAAAGGGCGCCCCAGCGCATGACCCTGGGCGCCGGAGCGGGCCAGTTCATTAGCAATGTCAGCCATGGCTGTCCAGCGATTCTCGCACCAGGCCGGCGCCAACAGAGTCGGACGGCGTGCCGACGCCGAGATGCGGTGGTACACCACCTCGGGCGGCGTGTGCTGGATCATGGCCACCGCCGCTTCCACATACTGCGCCAGGCTCGGCACCTCCAGTCGACCCGCCTGCCACGCCTTGCCAAGGGTGCTTCCCTCTACCACGTGCAGCGGGTGCAACTTTATCCCCTCCACGCCCGTCTCCACGATGCGCTGCAGCGTATTCAGGCTGTCCATGGCGACTTCACCAGGCAGACCGACGATCAGGTGGGCGCACACCTTGATACCGCGCTGATGGGCCCTGGTCACAGCGTCAGCATAGGCGGCATAGCCATGACCCCGGTTGATGCGCTGCAGCGTCTTGTCGTTGGCGCTCTGCAACCCCAGCTCCAACCACACCTCGTAACCCCGGGCCTGATAACCGGCCAGCAGGTCCAATACCGCATCCGGCACGCAATCTGGGCGCGTCCCTACACACAAGCCCACCATGTCGCTCACCGACAGCGCCTCTTCATACATGCGCTGCAGGTACTCCACCTCGGCATAGGTGCTGGTATAGGCCTGAAAGTAGGCGAGATAACGTTTGGCCCGGGTCACTTCATCCCGGCGAGCCAGCAGTTGCTGCACCACCGAAAGCTGCTGGGCCGACTCGTCGGCAAAGGAGGAAACATTGCAGAAAGTGCAGCCGCCACGGCCCAGCGTGCCGTCCCGGTTCGGGCAGGTGAAGGCACCGTGAATGGAGAGCTTGTGGATCTTCTGGCCATGGCGCTGCTTGAGATCCTGGCCGAATGTATTGACGAGTTCGTGTAACTGCATGACACCTCCAGTAAAGGGGCGTCATTGTACGAGCTTGGCCGCGTGCAGCGCTGCGCTGGATCAAGAGAGGAGAGAGTCGGGAAAACATATAAATATTCACCAATAACCGGATAAATATCAGCAAATGGGTAGTTATCGACGCTTTCGAGACTCATCCCAAATTTGACGAAGGCTCAACACCACCACAAAACCATCTTCTAACAGTTTGTTGAATAATGAAAATTTTCTCATAGACGGTGGTTTTGCAAATGCAAGTCACCTGCTTCGTTATTGTGATCTCGGCCATTCACTTGTCGAGTGGATTGGTAAAATTACTACAAATCCTTGCCCCCATTGAGTCAACCAGCAAAGCCCAATATGACAATACAAAATTCCACAAAAACAAAAATAACCAGAGCAATTGCCAGTTAATACCCCATATAGACCCGTACCCCGACATTTTGTTATGAGTTTGTGATAATGAAAACAGCCGGGATGTCCAATTGACCTTGCCGAAAAATCCCATTAGTTTGGAGATTCGCCACCTCAGGCGGACGGAACCACAAGAGCCAATCGCAATTTATGCAGTCTGTTGATGACAGTGCGATGCAAGGCCGAGCAAGGGAGAAATGCAATGTCACTATATGATCCAAAGCTGGAGAGGGATAACTGTGGCTTCGGCCTGTTGGCCCACATGGAAGGTGAAGCCAGCCACAAGCTTGTCCGTCTCGCGATGTCAGCATTGGCTCGCATGCAGCACCGTGGCGGTATCTCCGCCGACGGCAAGACCGGCGACGGCTGCGGTCTGTTGCTGCAAAAACCCGACAGCTTCTTCAGAGCTGTCGCCGAAGAGAAGGGATGGCACCTGGGCCGCAACTACGCGGTCGGCATGCTGTTTCTCAACCCCGATCCCGTCTTGGCGCAAGCCACTCGCGACATCATCGACGAAGAGCTGGAGAAGGAAACCCTGAGTCTGGTCGGTTGGCGCAAGGTGCCTATCGATACCAATGTACTCGGCCCCATCGCCAAGGCCTCCCTGCCCAGCATCGAACAGGTCTTTGTCAACGCCCCCCCCGGCTGGGTCGACAAGGATCTCGAGCGCCGCCTCTATATCGTGCGCCGCCGTATCGAGAAGCGCATCAGCGACGACTACTTCTACGTGGTCAGCCTCTCCAACCTAGTCACCGTCTATAAAGGACTGTGCATGCCGGTGGACTTGCCGCGTTTTTATCTGGATTTGGCCGACATCCGCATGCAGGCGGCCATCTGCGTGTTCCACCAGCGTTTCTCCACCAACACCAGCCCGCGCTGGCCGCTGGCGCAACCGTTCCGCTACCTCGCCCACAACGGCGAGATCAACACCATCGCCGGCAACCGCCAGTGGGCCAAGGCGCGCAGCTACAAGTTCGCCACCCCGCTGATCCCCGATCTGCAAGAGGCAGCCCCCTTCGTCAACACCACGGGGTCGGACTCCTCCAGCCTAGACAACATGTTGGATCTGTTCCTGGCCGGTGGCATGGACCTGTTCCGTGCCATGCGCTTGTTGATCCCGCCCGCGTGGCAGAAGCACCCGAACATGGATGACGATCTGCGCGCCTTCTACGACTTCAACTCCATGCACATGGAGCCCTGGGATGGCCCGGCCGGCATCGTCATGACCGACGGTCGCTACGCCACCTGCGCGCTCGATCGCAACGGCCTGCGTCCGGCCCGCTACGTCATCACCAAGGACAAGTTCATCACGCTGGCCTCTGAAGTGGGCACCTGGGACTACACCCCGGACGAAGTGCTGGAGAAGGGCCGGGTCGGCCCGGGCGAGCTGTTCGTGGTCGACACCAGCAACGGCAAGATCTGGACCAGCTTCGAGATCGATGACGATCTCAAGAGCCGTCACACCTACAAGCAGTGGATGGACAAGCACTGCAAGCGGCTGGTGCCGTTCGAGCAGATGGATAACGCCAGCACCGGCGCCCGCGAATTCTCCGACGATCAGCTGAAAACCTATCAGAAGCTGTTCGGCTACTCCTATGAGGAGCTGGATCAGATCATCCGGGTACTGGGTGAAAACGGCCAGGAAGCGGTGGGCTCCATGGGGGATGACACCCCGATGGCGGTGCTCTCCTCCAGCCAGCGCACCCTGTACGACTACTTCCGCCAGATGTTCGCCCAGGTCACCAACCCGCCCATCGATCCGCTGCGGGAAAACCACGTGATGTCGCTGGCCACCTGTATCGGCCGCGAGCAGAACGTGTTCAACGAGACCTTTGGCCACGCCCACCGGGTGCTGTTCCAGTCACCGATCCTGCTCTACTCCGACTTCCACCAGCTGCTGGCGCTGGAAGGGGAGCACTATCGCCATCAGGTGATCAGCCTCAACTTCAAGCCCGAAGAGGGTCTGGAAGCGGCCATCCTGCGCATCTGTGAAGAGGCCCAGGCTGCCGCAAAGGCCGGTACCGTGCTGCTGATCCTCTCGGATCGGGACGTCAGTGCCGACACCCTGCCCATCCCGGCCGCCATGGCGGTGGGGGCGGTGCAGCGCACCCTGGTGGACAACAACCTGCGCTGCGACGCCAACATCCTGGTGGAGACCGCCAGCGTGCGCGACCCGCACCACTTCTCTGTGCTGCTGGGCTTTGGCGCCACTGCCATCTACCCCTACCTCGCCTACGAGACGCTCGCCAAGCAGGTAGAAGAGGGCGTGCTCAAGATGAGCCTGCGCCAGGCCATGCTCAACTACCGCAACGGCATCAACAAGGGGCTCTACAAGGTGATGTCCAAGATGGGCATCAGCACGGTGGCCAGCTACCGCTGCTCCCAGCTGTTCGAAGCGGTGGGCCTCTCCAAAGCCGTGGTCGAGATGTGTTTTCGCGGCGTATCGAGCCGCATTCAGGGCGCCGATTTTACCGACATCCAGCAGGATCAGTTCAATCTGGCCCGTCAAGCCTGGCTAGCCCGCAAGGCCCTCACCCAGGGTGGCCTGCTCAAATTCGTCCACGGCGGCGAGTACCACACCTACAACCCGGATGTGGTGCAGACCCTGCAAGTGGCGGTGCGCTCCGGCAACTATGCCGATTACAAGGAGTACGCCCGTCTGGTGAACGAACGGCCGGTCGCCACCCTGCGTGATCTGCTCACCCTGAAGAAGGTCGACAACCCGGTGGCACTGGAGCAGGTGGAGCCGGCTGCCAAGCTGTTCCCCCGCTTCGACTCCGCCGCCATGTCCATCGGCGCGCTGGGCCCGGAAGCCCACGAGGCGCTGGCGGTGGCCATGAACCGGCTCGGCGGCCAGAGCAACTCGGGTGAAGGCGGCGAAGACCCTAAGCGCTTCGGCACCGAGAAGAATTCGCGCATCAAGCAGGTGGCATCGGGGCGCTTTGGCGTCACCCCCCACTACCTGATGAACGCCGACGTGGTGCAGATCAAGGTGGCCCAAGGCGCCAAGCCCGGCGAAGGGGGCCAGCTGCCCGGTGACAAGGTGACGGCCCAGATCGCCAAGCTGCGTTACTCGGTGCCCGGCGTGACCCTGATCTCGCCGCCGCCCCACCACGACATCTACTCCATCGAGGATCTGGCCCAGCTCATCTTCGACATTAAGCAGATCAACCCAAGCTGCCTGGTGTCGGTGAAACTGGTGTCCGAGCCCGGCGTTGGCACCATCGCCTGCGGCGTGGCCAAGGCCTATGCGGACTTCATCACCGTCTCCGGCTACGACGGCGGCACCGGCGCGAGCCCGCTCACCTCGGTCAAATACGCCGGCTCCCCCTGGGAGCTGGGCCTGGCAGAGACCCAGCAGGCGCTGGTCGCCAACGGCCTGCGCCACAAGGTGCGCCTGCAGGTGGATGGCGGCCTCAAAACGGGTCTGGACATCATCAAGGCGGCCATTCTCGGCGCCGAGAGCTTCGGTTTTGGCACCGGCCCCATGGTGGCGCTCGGCTGCAAATACCTGCGTATCTGCCACCTGAACAACTGCGCCACCGGCGTCGCTACCCAGGATGAGAAGCTGCGTCGCGAGCACTTCACCGGCCTGCCGGAGATGGTGATGAACTACTTCAAGTTCATCGCCGAGGAGACCCGCGAGCTGATGGCCCAGCTGGGTGTCACCCAGCTGACCGACCTCATCGGTCGCACCGACCTGCTGGAAGCGCTGCCCGGCCTCACCGCCCGTCAGGCCAAGCTGGATCTCTCCGGCATTCTGGCCAGCCCGGTGGCACCGGCAGGCTCCAGCCTGTTCAGCCAGCAGCACAACCCCACCTTCGACAAGGGGCCTTTGAACCTCAAGATGGTGGAAGATCTGCTGGAGGCGGTGGAAAACATGAGCGGCGGCGAGTTTCGCTACGACATCCGCAACACCGACCGCTCGGTGGGGGCGCGTCTGTCCGGCGAGATCGTCAAGCGCCACGGCAACCAGGGGATGGCGGCCGATCCGGTGCGGGTTCACTTCAACGGCACCGCCGGCCAGAGCTTCGGCGTCTGGAACGCGGGTGGCCTTGAGATGATCCTCACGGGGGACGCCAACGACTACGTAGGCAAGGGGATGACCGGCGGCAAGCTGGTGATCAAACCCCATGTCGGCGTGGCATTCAAATCCCACGAGGCGGCCATCATCGGCAACACCTGCCTCTACGGTGCCACCGGCGGCAAACTTTACGCTGCGGGTACTGCCGGCGAGCGCTTCGCGGTGCGCAACTCCGGGGCCCTCGCGGTAGTCGAGGGGATCGGTGACAACGGTTGTGAATACATGACCGGCGGCATCGTCACCGTGCTCGGCACCACCGGCGTCAACTTCGCCGCGGGCATGACCGGCGGCTTCGCCTACGTGCTCGACGAGTGCGGCAACTTTGCCAAGCGCACCAACCCCGAGCTGGTGGAACTGCTGGACGTGGCAGATCTCGCCATCCATCAGGAGCACCTGCGCGGCATCATAACGGCGCACCTCAACGAAACCGGCAGCTCGCGCGCCGAGGAGATCCTGGCCAACTTCGACTCCTATGTGCCCAAGTTCAGGCTGATCAAACCCAAGTCCAGCGACGTCAAATCGCTGCTTGGTCACACCAGCCGTTCCAGTGCAGAACTCAGAATCCAGGCGCAATAAGGAGGGAACCCTATGAGCCAGAACGTATTTCAGTTTATCGACGTGCAGCGGGTCGACCCGCCCAAGAAGCCGCTCAAGATCCGCAAGATCCAGTTCGTGGAGATCTACGAGTCCTTCAACCAGGCCCAGGTCGGCATGCAGGCGGATCGTTGCCTCGACTGCGGCAACCCTTACTGCGAGTGGAAGTGCCCGGTCCACAACTACATCCCCAACTGGCTGAAGCTGGCCAACGAGGGACGCATTCTGGAGGCGGTGGAGCTCTCCCACCAGACCAACAGCCTGCCGGAGGTGTGTGGCCGGGTCTGCCCGCAAGACAGACTGTGTGAGGGTGCCTGCACCCTCAACGATCGCTTCGGTGCCGTCACCATCGGCAACATCGAAAAATACATCACCGACAAGGCGTTCGAGATGGGCTGGAAGCCCGACCTCTCCAAGGTGGTCAAGACCGGCAAGCGGGTCGCCGTCATCGGCGCCGGCCCGGCGGGTCTTGCCTGCGCCGACGTGCTGGCACGGGGCGGCGTCACCCCGGTGGTGTTCGACAAGTATCCGGAGATCGGCGGTCTGCTCACCTTCGGCATTCCCTCCTTCAAGCTGGAAAAAGAGGTGATGCAGCGTCGCCGCGAGATCTTCGAGGGGATGGGGGTGGAGTTTCGCCTCGAGACCGAGGTGGGTCGCGATGTCACCTTCGCCGACCTGCTCGGCGAGTTCGATGCGGTCTTCCTCGGGGTCGGCACCTACAAGTACATGAAGGGCGGCTTTGCCAACGAGGAGGCACCGGGAGTCTACGACGCCCTGCCCTACCTCATCGCCAACGCCAACCGGCTGCTGGGCTTTGAGAAGGCGCAAGCCGACTACATCGACTTTGCCGGCAAGCAGGTAGTGGTGCTCGGCGGTGGCGATACCGCCATGGACTGCGTCCGCACCGCCATCCGTCAGGGGGCCGACAAGGTGATCTGCGCCTATCGCCGCGACGAGGAGAACATGCCGGGTTCCAAGCGGGAGGTGAAGAATGCCCGCGAAGAGGGGGTTGAATTCATGTTCAACCTGCAGCCGGTCGGCGTCGCGCTGGACGCCCAGGGCCACACCTGCGGCATCAAGGTGGTGAGCACCGAGCTCGGCGCCCCCGATGCCAATGGCCGCCGCAATCCGGTGGTTGTGACAGGCTCCGAGCAGGTGCTGGCTGCCGATGCGGTGGTGATGGCGTTCGGCTTCCAGCCCAATCCTCAGCCCTGGATGGCAGAACACGGCATCGAGCTTGACGGCCGGGATCGCATCAAGGCCTCGGAGCAGGCCGAACATGCCTTCCAGACCAGCAACCCCAAGGTGTTCGCCGGTGGCGACGCGGTGCGCGGCTCCGATCTGGTGGTCACCGCCATCTATGAGGGACGCAAGGCGGCCGAAGGGATCATGGACTATCTGGCCGTGTGATCTGCCGCCGCAACCAAGCAGCCATGCAAACAGCCCCGCTCGTGCGGGGCTGTTTTTTTATATCGCTCTCGATCAGCCAAAACCGGCTAGATGCTCCAGCTCTCCGGCAGCCGCTCGGTGAGGGTGGAGATGTATTCGAAGGTACGTGCCCGCTTGGGGGTGGTGAACATCTGGCGCGCACTGCCCGCCTCCACCACCTCACCCGCCTCCAGGAAGACCACCTGCTGGGCGATCTGGGCCGCCAGACGCAAGTCATGGGTGGCGATCAGCATGGTGGTGCCCTCACTGGCCAACTGGCGCAGCACGGCCACCACCTCCTGGGCAAGCTCGGGATCCAGCGCCGAGGTGGGCTCGTCACAGAGCAGCACCTTGGGGGCTGGCGCCAGCGCCCGGGCAATGGCCACCCGCTGCTGCTGACCGCCGGAGAGGGTGGCAGGCACCGCCTCGGCCTTGTGCCTGAGCCCCACCTTGTCGAGCAGTTGCAGGCCGCGCGCCGCCGCCCGCTCCCTCGGCCACTTCAACACAGTCACCAACCCTTCCAGCACATTCTCCAGCACCGTCATGTGCGGGAACAGCTGGAAGTTCTGGAACACCATGCCGGTCTGCTGGCGCAGGCTCAGCACGCTCTGGCGGGACAGGTGATGGGCAAAGTCGAGCTCGCTGCCCCCCAGCACCAGCTGGCCCGCATCGGGTCGCTCCAGCAGGTTCACGCAGCGCAGCAAGGTACTCTTGCCGCTGCCGGAGGGGCCGATCAGGGCGGTGACGCTGCCCGCGGCCATCGCCAGCCCCACCCCTTTCAACACTCGCTGCCCCGCAAACTGTTTCTCGATGCCACTCAAGCGGATCATAGGGCGACCTCCCGGGTCTCTTTATAAGCCAGTCGCTGCTCCAGCTTGTCTTGCAGGGTGGAGAGTACCGAGCTGAACAACAGGTAGATGAGGGCCGTCTCGACATAGAGGATGAGCGGCTCATAGGTGACGGAGGCGAGTCGCTGAGCCGCCTGAAACAGCTCGGGCACGGTCACCGCCGCCGCCAGCGAGGTGTCTTTGACCAAGGAGATAAAGGTGTTGGAGAGCGGCGGCACCGCGATGCGCGCAGCCTGCGGCAGGATCACCCGCCACATCACCTGGGGCCAGTTCATGCCAATGGAATAGGCCGCCTCCCATTGCCCTTTCGGGATCGCCGCCAGGGTGGCACGGATGATCTCCGAGCTGTAGGCACCGATGTTGAGGGTGAAACCGATGACGGCGGCGGTGAAGGCATCCAGCACTATGCCCGCGCTCGGCAGACCGTAAAAAATCAGAAACAGCTGCACCAGCAGCGGGGTGCCCCGAATAAGCCAGACATAAAAGCGGACCAGCATCACCAGCGGGGCCGGACCATATAATCTGGCCAGCGCCACCGACAAGCCGAGCACGATTCCCAGCACGAAGGTAATCAGGGTCAGCGGCACGGTAAAAATAAGCCCCGCACTGAGCAGGGGCCAAAAAGAGTCGATCATTAACTGCAACCAGGCCGGCACGTTAATATCCTCAGTTGTTATTATGTTGCCGCGATATTATTGCGAGACGTCGGTGCCGAAATATTTCTGCGATATTTTCTGATATGCGCCATCCTGCTTGGCATTGCGCAGCGCCTGATTGATGGCGGCCAGCAACTCGGGTTGTCCCTTGGCGAGCAGGGCCCCCGATTGATCCCCCTTGGCCTCGGTGGCCGCCACCTTCAACTTGGCGTCCGGCTTCTGTTTCTTGAAGTCGAGAAAGGAGAGGCTGTCGTTGAGGGTAGCATCCACCCGCCCGGTCAGCACCAGTTCAAGGGACTGGTTGAATCCCTCGGTGGCCACCACCTCGGCGCCCGATGATTTCGCCAGCTGAGCGAAGTTGCTGGTCAGCGACTGGGAGGATTTCTTGCCCTTCAGATCGGCAAAACTCTTGATGCTGTGGTTGTCGCTGTGCACCACGATCACCGCCTTGGAGGTGATGTAGGGGTCTGAAAAGTCATATTTTTTCAGCCGCTCAGGGGTGATGGCCACTTCGTTGAGCACCAGGTCGTAGCGCTTGGCGTCCACCCCGGCGATGAGACCGTCCCACTTGCCCTCGACGAACTCGGGCTTCACGCCGAGACCGCTTGCGATGAGCTCGCCGATCTCCACGTCAAAGCCCACCAGCTTGCCGCTCTTGTCGTGATAGGTGAAGGGAGGATAGGCCCCTTCGGTGCCGATCTTGATCACCCCGGCCCGCTGGATCTCGGCCAGGCTTGACTGTGCCTGTACCGAGGTCATCAGTGCCAGCGGAAGTGCCGCCATTAAAAACAGGGAGTGCCGTTTTTTCATTATTCACCTCGTTATATTTATGAACATCCAGAACGCTTGCCAACCACCACAAAATAAAAACTGCCGGTTATCATGTTTACATTAATTATCGGCAGAGATAACTTTCATAATGCTTGCCGGCGGTATGGATGAAACATAACGTGGCGCATGGCATGACCCAACCATGAAATACGGGGATATTTAGCGAAATAATGGATAACGAAAAAATAGTGACCGGGCTGGCCGAGGAATAGCTCCGCTGGCGGCGCTCCGCCAGCGGAAACCATATCAGGCGGGTTGCGACTCCCGCGGGATACTGGTGACCCAGTGACGACGCCAGTGCGGCGCCTCGTAGAGATCGGGCCAGAATTCGGTCTGATGGCAGATGGTATTGCCACGCACCGTGTGGAAGGTGATGGCACGCGCCTCGACTTCACCGTCGGTGATCACCACTTCGGTCACCACCTCCCGCCCCTGCTCCAGCAGGCGAACGACATCGAAATTCCAGGGCCCGGCCGCCGGGTAGCGTCGATTGATCTCGACGAAGTTGGCCCGCCCCTCGATCCGCTCCCCCGACTGGGGCCAGTCACAGAGGAAGTCATCGCTCAGCCACCTGGAGGCCTTGACGAAATCGTTGCTCTGCATGGCCTGCCAATAGGCCTCCACCACTGCTTTTGGTTCCATGGTCTTGTTTTCCATGCCTGTCCCCTACAACCGCACCACCAACCACTCCCCCTTGCCCACCGGCACCAGCGAGGTCGCGAAGGCCGGATCCTGCTCCACCTCTGCCATCCACTCGGCCAGCTCCTCCCGATGGGAGATGGCATTGTCCACCACCAGCAGACCGCGGGGGGCCAGCAGGCGCTGGATCTCGGGCCACCAGGCCTGGTAGTGCTGGCGATCGGAGTCGAGGAAGATGAGCGGGTAAACGGCCGTCGGCAGGGTGGGCAGCAGCGTGCCTGCTTCGCCCGCCAACTGCTCAATCCAGGGTTCGAGCCCGGCCCGCTGAAAGTTGGCGGCCGCCATGGCCCGTTTGCCCTCGTCCAGCTCGATGGTGGTGACCCGGCCCCCCAGCCGTTTGACTGCCTCGGCCAGCCAGAGGGTGGAGTAACCGTTGGAGGTGCCGATCTCCAGCACAGCATCGGCCCCCCTCGTCTGTACCAGCACCGCCAGCAGCTCGCCGGTATCGCGGGTAATGTTGAGCATCTTGCTGCCACGGGACTGTTGCGCGCCGTCATTCTGCTCGCCAAACAGCTCCAACTCCCGTTTCAGTTGTTCCAGTGCCATGTCTCCTCCTTGACGGTGTAAACGAGTCGGCCCGGTGCATGGCATGGCTGGACCGCCCCTCATGTTCATCATTTTGCTGCCGGCCCGCTCGGTGGCGTATCCCCCAGCAGGTAGCGGGGACCCTCACCCTGTCCGGCGGCCTGATCATCCGGATTGTAAAGTGCGCAGTGCTCCAGCGAGAGGCAACCGCAACCAATGCAGGCGCCGAGCTTCTCCTTGAGCTGCTGCAGAGCCGTGATGCGCCGATCGAGCAGGCTCTGCCACTGGCCGGCAATGCCGTCCCAGTCGCGGCGATCCGGGGTGCGCCTCTCGGGCAGGCCGGCCAGGGCTTCCCCTATCTCGCCCAGACTCAACCCCATGCCCTGCGCCACCCGGATGAAGGCGATGCGGCGCAGCACATCCTGCGGATAGAGCCGCTGGCCCCCCTCGCTGCGGACACTGCCAATCAACCCCTTCTGCTCGTAGAAGCGCAGGGCGCTGGCCTTGACGCCCGAGCGTTTGGCTATCTGGCCGATGGCCAGCCATTTGCGTTCCATCGCCACGCTTGACCTCAAGTTAGCTTTAACTTGCACAATCCTGTCTCCCCTTATGAAAGGAGTCAAATGATTATGCATTATCTTCATCATCTTCATCATCTGCTCGATGCCAATCGAGCCTTTTCCCTCAACGGATGCGGCACCACCAACCACTGCCCGATGGCATTGCACGCCCTGCACGAGATGGGCGCCAATCCCCGCCAGCTGCAGCAGTTCTTCGCACACTGGCAGGCCAACTATGCCCTGCCGGGGGGTGAACAACAGCAGGGGGATGAGGAGGAGCTGCAGTTTGTCCGGCTGCGTCAGCAGTTGGCAACACGGCTGGCCGACGAGGGTTGGCTACCCACCTTTGCCAGCCTGCTGGAGCAGGGTCTCTCGCCGGCCGGCGGCGCCTTCCATCCGCTGATCCGCTTTGCCTGCGCGCTGGAAAATGGCCATCTGGGAGAGCAGGCCGCCGCATTGGCCGCCTGGCAGTGCAGCCCCCTGTGGGTGCCGGCCGGGCAGCGGGCGCCGGTGCAGGATATCGACGCTCTGCTGAGCGCGCTGGCCCAGCAATGGGAAGGCGCACGCTGGCAGGGCGAGTGGATCACCGAGCGACTGCGGCAGGTGACGGATACGCCGACCTGGGCGAGCGGGTTGCCGAGCGGGGTATCATCATCGGATCTGCTGGTGCAGCTGGCCGACGCGCCCTCGCCCTCTACTGGCAGACCGGCAATTTTACCGTGCTGCACATGGTGACCGGTAGCCGCGCCGCCGCCATCGTCGCCAGCTATCTGCCAGCGCCATGGCAAGCGCGCTGGCAGACCCTGATGTGGCAAGCGGTGGCGGCCGCCTATGTCACGGTCGGTACGCCGTCACTGCAGACGCCGGTCTGGCCCGATACCGGCAAGCTGGCGTGGCAAAACGTGCTGGCCCGGGCAGTGGCGAGCCTCGACGATCATGTGATCAAGCTGGTGCATTGCTGCTGGCGAGAGGGGCTCGCCAGGCCTTTGCTGGCAGACCGTTATCTGGCGGTGGCCGCCCGCGCGGCGGGGCTGCTGGCGCCACTCACCGGGCCGGATGTCATCTAGGTAGTACACAGGGGCTGCCCTAGGAGGCGGGCAGCCGGGTGAAGTGAATGACGGGGCAGCGGGGAGCCACGCCCCGGGTCAGGGTTAGCGGCTGGGCGCGGTAGCTCAGTTGGTAGCGGCCAGGGTGGGAGAGATCGTAGACCAGGGTCAGATCCGCATCGGCCTGGCTCTGCTGACCGGCCCCCAGCAAGAAGAAATCCTCGGCGCCCGGGTTGCCCCGTTTGGCCAGCGGGCCCTTGTAGGGTATCGGCCGATCATCGAGGGTGAGATCGATGGCATCGGCAAACCAGCCTTCGAACGGTGTGAACCAGCTCAGCACCTCGAGCGGCCCCTCCCCCCGGTTGGTCAGGGTCATCACCAGCGGCAGCGGCTCGTTGACCCGGCTTTGTGCCTTGACCGACAGATCGCACTGCAGGGGGGCCAGCGCCAGGGTGGTGAGCAAGAGTGTCATCATGGTCGCTCCTTCCTGTGACAAACGACATGGACAAGAAGGGGCCTTGCGGCCCCCGGTCGGCAAATCAGTTTTCGCTCGGCGTATTCTCGGCGAAGTACTCGTGGTTGTCGGCGTTGTTGAGCGCCTTGACCGGATCCGTCTTCGCCAGGTTGCGGGCATTGGCCTGACCGTAACCCAGATCGTCGGTGCCCGCCACCACGTTGAAGTGGCTCAGCTCGTGGACGATGGTGCCGGCACGGGAATCGGTCCCGCTGACCGGTGCAGTCCAGAAGCTCTTGCACAGGTATACCTTGTAGGGCTGATCCGGATAGACATAGGCAAAGTAGCTCTGCTTGCAACCGCAGTCGAAGGTGAGCGGCTTGTTGTCGATGGCATCCTTGATCTTGCTGAAGTGGGTCTCGGCCTGCTCCCAGCGCGACGCATCATAGGCACCAAACCAGCTGCGGTAACGCTGGCCTTCCGGCTTGTCCACCGCCAGGTAGCTGCTGGAGTTGTTGGTGATGCCGCTGGCCGCATCGAGCGCCGCCAGGATGTCGCTCTTCTGAGTGTTGGTACAGCGGCCGCTGAAGCTGACCGAGGCGGTCACCGCCTGCGGCTCGGCCAGGGGGGCCGCCTTGGCCAGCACCCGCTCGTCACTCACTCCGTCCACCCACAGGGTCACGGCATTGGATTCGCTCGCCTGGGCCTGCTTGGCCTTGGCGACTTTCGCCTCTTGCGGCAACGTCGGCAGCAGGTAGCGGATGCTGTACTGGCCCTGGGCACTCATGTCGTAGAGACCGGAGACCTCGGCCTGCACCGTCAGGCTCTGGCCGGCCTTGAGCAGCTGGAAGTCCTTGTCGGTCGGGGCAGCCCGCTTGATCAGGGCCCCCTCGTAGCTGACCGGCTGGCCGTCCCGCTCCACCAGGAACAGGGGGGCATCCTCGCTGCCCGGCAGTTGCCATTTGAGCAGGCGAACCGGCTTGTCCCCGCTGTTGGTCAGGGTCAGGTTGACGCGCACGTCGTCACTGTTGCCATCCACCAGGGTGAGCTGGGCATCGAGCCCTGCGGCGCAGAGCGGGGAGGCCAGCACGCCGGCCAGCAACAGGGCAATGGGAGTCGCTTTCATCATGTTTCCTCATTCATTGAGTGTCGCCTTGTCAGGCGGTTTGCTTCCTTCAAGGCCCTCTTTGGGGCCCACTCACCCTAGAGCAGTTTTTTTCCGCGACCATCCCACCATATGGGGGACGCCCCCCAGGATAGGGGGAATGCCCAATGTCCCCTCTTGCTGCGACAAGAGTCGCGGTGCCCTCCCCTTTCTCATGCCTGCCACTCCGCCCCGCGCCCATAAAAAACCCCGGCACCGGGCCGGGGTCTCAGACAGATGGAACAAACCCAGCTCAGGGGCCCATCAGCAGCGCCAGCGCCGGTTGTGCGTTGCCCGGCATCAGCCGGTAAGCCTTGTGGTGCTTGACCAGGGTAGTTTTCTTGTTGCCCTGGCTCAGTAGCAGGCGATGGGCAAAGGCCACCCGTGCCAGCCGGGCCTCGTCGCCGCGCACATAGAGGGTGAGCGGCTTCACCAGCTCGCCCGCCTCGATGTGGCCCTGATACTCGCTGGCGCTGATGATGAGGCTCGGCTGACCGCCCGATTGCAGGCGCAGCTTGGCGCTCACCTCGCTGTCGGTAATTACTAACCAACCCTCGGCCGCGAGCTCGGCCAACAGGGCGGCCAGCCGGCTGCCGAGCCCGGTCGGTTCGGCCATGGCCCGCTCATACTGGCTCATGATCCGCTCAAGCAGCCCCTTGAGATCGGCGCCGGCCCCCAGGGTGCGACCAAGCTGCACCCAATCCTTCAAATCCTCCATCACCAGCCGGGAGAAGCGCTTCTCCTTGAGGGAGTCGGCCATCCAGGTGCAGAGAAAATGGCTCTCTTGCGCCGGGGTACGCTTGCCAGCCTTCTGCTCGGCGGTGCGGGCCAGTTCGGCCAGACTCTGGCTGGCCATCTCGAACAGGGCCTGATTGTAGGTAGGAGCGGTCATAAGCAATCCTTGAGTTGACTACCAGGAGTCAACACCGATGACAGAGATGGCAAAGGCGCCAGTGGCGCCTTTGCGGTTCAATAGAGCGGCCTGCGCGCCTTATTTCGGCTGGCGCGGCTTCTTGGCGGCGGCCATACGCTTGAGGCGCTGGCCCTGCAGCTTGGCCTCGGCCATGGCCTGGGCGGCGGCGTTGTCTTCCCGCTGCGGGCGTTTGCCGAAGCGACGACGCTCCTGCAGCTGCTTGATCAGCTCGTCGCGGCTGCTCACCTCGTAGCCCGGCACCATGATGCGGCGGATCTTCTGGCCGATCAGCGCCTCGATCTCCAGCAGGGTGCGCTCTTCTTCACGGCTGACGAAGGAGATGGCCATGCCGCTCTTGCCGGCGCGGCCAGTACGGCCGATGCGGTGCACGTAGTCTTCAGCCAGGAACGGCAGATCATAGTTCACTACGTACTCGAGATCCGGGATATCCAGGCCACGGGCGGCCACTTCGGTGGCCACCAGCACCCGCAGCTTGCCTTCGGTGAACTCGCGCAGGGCGCGGCGGCGGCTGCCCTGCGCCTTGTCGCCGTGCACCACGGCCGACTTGATGCCGTCGAGGTTCAGCTCGGCTACCAGCTCGTCGCAGCTCTCGCGGGTACTGGCAAATACCAGCACCTGCGGCCAGTTCTGCTTGCCGATGAGCTCGGAGAGCAGCTCGCGCTTGCGCTTCTGCTCCACCGGATAGACGGTGTGGCTGACGGTATCGGCGGTGGAGTTCTGCTTGTTGACGCTCACTATCTGGGGCTTGTCCAGCATCAGGTTGGCCAGCTTCTTCACCGCCTCGGAGAAGGTGGCGGAGAACAGCAGGTTCTGACGGGTCTTGTTGACTGCTTGCAGGATCTGCTGCACATCGGCACTGAAGCCCATGTCGAGGATGCGGTCCGCTTCATCCAGCACCAGGCACTCGACACCGGAGAGGCTCAGGTTGCAGGCGGTGAGGTGCTCCAGCAGCCGGCCCGGGGTCGCCACTATGATGTGAGCGCCCGCTTTCAGTTTTCTGGCCTGCACATCCTGCTTGCCACCGCCGTAGATGGTGAGGGTGGTGATATCCAGATGCTTGGCGAAGTCATTGATGTTGCTCGCCACCTGGGCCGCCAGCTCGCGGGTCGGGGTCAGGATCAGCACCCGGGCGTTGGACGGCTGCACCGGCGCCGGATTGTCCACCAGCCGCTGCAGGATAGGCAGGGCAAAGGCGGCGGTCTTGCCGGTACCGGTCTGGGCGCTGGCCAGCACGTCACGACCGCGGCGGATGGCCGGGATCGCCTGCTGCTGCACAGGGGTCATCTCCTGATAACCGCACTCTGAGATGGCGCGCAAAATCTCGGGGGCAAAATCGAACGATTCAAATCTCATAATGGGTTCCTGTGTTCCAGCTGGACTGTGGCTGGCTTGGTTAGCTCGGCATGAGCGAAAAGTCGGTGCAGACCACCGACGGCTGTGCCTGACATCAAGTCAGAGAGTGGCCGGAAAATGGCGGGCGCGAAGTGTAACAGATAGATGGCGCAAATTCTGCCTCAAATACGCGCCCTTTTCATGGGGCCAGGGCCGCCTGGCTGGCAAGGCGAACACGCCCCGCCAGCAGCCCTTCATGCCCGTACGGGAGTTCAGCCACCTCGGCCATTCTGGGCCAGGAAGTCTCTTTGGAACAGGCACATGCGAATGGCGGTGCGGTATTGGCCATCGATGAAGAACTCCTCTTTGAGCTCCCCTTCCGGCTCGAAGCCCAGCTCCTGATAGATGTGGATCGCCCTGGCATTGTCCCGATCGACGATGAGATAGAGCTTGTGCAGGTTGAGCACATTGAAGCCGTACTTCATCGCCTTCAAGGTGGCGGTCTTGGCATAGCCCTTCCCCTGATGGGCGGGGGCGATGATGATCTGGAATTCGGCGCGGCGATGGATGCTGCGGATGTCCACCAGCTCCACCAGCCCCACGTTGTCCCCCGCCACCTCGAGGATGAAACGGCGCTCGTGCTGGTCGTGGATGTGCTTGTCATAGAGCTGGGCCAGTTCCATGTACGCCTCGTAAGGCTCCTCGAACCAGTAGCGCATGATGCTGGCGTTGTTGTTGAGTTGATGGACGAACTTGAGATCCTCGCGCTCGAGGGGGCGAAGGGTCAAGGTGTCGTGGGATGACATAAGGTACCTGCTTGCAGCGTGAAGGGGCGCCGGCCAGGGGCGGCGGCGCCATGAAGAGTGAGAGCAACAGACGGCGGGGCCCCTGCCCCGGCCGGTCAGCGAATGCGGTTGGTCGGGCGCTTGAGCAGCCGGATGGCGATGGCGGCCATGGCGATGACGAACAGGCCGAGGGAGGTCACCAGCAGGCACTTGGTCAGCAGCTCGTGATACTGGGCGAACAGCGGGGCAGCCATCACGGCCTTGCCCACCAGGCTCAGCACCAGGGCCCAGAGGAAGGCGCTGGCAAAACTGGCGATCATCACCCGCGGCAGGTGCAGCCGCGAGACCCCCATCAGCATGGGCGTCAGCACCCGCACGAAGGGCACGAAACGGGAGGAGAACATGGCCCAGAAGCCGTAGTTGTGCAGCAGGCGGGAAGCCCGCGGCAGGCTGCCGTCCGGGATCATCCGCTCCACGTGGCCCATGAAGGCGGTGCCGTGCAGCGCCTGCCCCTGCACATAGGCGATCAGGCTGCCAAGCCCCGCCGCCAGCGGCATGTAGAGCAGCGTCACTTCGGGGCCGAGCACCCCCATCCCCACCAGCCCGCCGGCCAGCAGCACCAGGCTGTCGCCGGGCAGAGGCAGAAACACGAAACTCGATTCGAGAAAAAGGATCACCACCAGGCAGGTGACGAGCAGGCCCACCGCCTGCATCTGGATCAATTGGTCAAAGTCCTGTTGCCATATGGCAAGCAGCATGTCCTGCATCTGGTGACTCCCATCAACTTCGTGAGCATCCATCCTGGGTGGCCTGACGGCCTCCGGTGCGGCAGACCCTCCCTGTCGCCAACCCCTTTTCTCCCTGAGGGTGGCCCGTTATACACCCGGCCAAGTGAACAAGAAATTAATACAGGTCATGGATAGGGGAGATAATCGGCCAAGGCCATCAAAAAATCGGGCCCCTCCGGCTGGAGGGGCCCAGACAGCAAAACGGCGTCAACTGCGCTTGAGGCGCTGCAGCTTGGTGAGGGTGAGCAGGGTCTGGGCCGAGAGATCGCACACCGACAGCACGAAGGCCAGTTCGTCGGGATGCCATACCTCGCTCAGCCTGGCCCGCTCGGCGATGATGAAACCGAGCAGCTCATCCCCCTGCTTGAGGGGAGCCATCAGGATGGTGCCGGAGAGCCCCTCCAGCCCGAGCTGGGCCAGCATGGCGCCAAAGCGCGTCAGGTCGTAGGGCTCGCGCAGGATGAGGCAGGGCTCATGCTCGGGCTTGGAGACCTCATAGCGCCCCTGGATCAAGGCATAGGGCAGGTGAAAGCCCTGCTGGTGATGGAGCTTGGGCAAAAAGAACAGATCCTGGCAGTACATGCTCTGCTTGTCTTCGGCACTGAACCAGACGCTGGCCCGCGCCGCGCCGGTGCCGGAGCAGATCGCCTCGTTGATGTGGCGCGCCGCCTGGCCCGGATCCTCGCCGCTCAGCAGATCGCTCTTGGCCAGATGAATGAGGGCGCCGTGCTGCAGTTTCTGGCGGGCTTCGCTGTCGAGCTGGCGCTGACGCAGGCTGTCCAGATGATCGAGCATCCGATTGCAGTCAATGGCCACCTGGGAGATCTCGTCGTTGCCCTCCACCAGCAGCCGGCGCACCGCGCCGTCGTCGCCGATGAGCCGCAGATTGGCGCTCAGCCGCTGCAGACGGGCGGCGATATAGCCGTTGAGGATCAGCAGCACCAGAGCCCCGAACAGCAAGGTCCCCAGACTCAGCAGCCAGAAGATGTGGCGCTCGATGGCCTTGCCCTCCAGCATCAGATCCCGTGGCAGGGTGAAGCGAAAGATGAGCGGGGAGTCCTCCTGCACGGTATCGATCTGGGCCAAGGTGAGCAGTCGCTCCTCCTGCGGCAGGATCAGGCTGTCGTTGGCCCTGAGCCGGGCCAGGGTGGTGACCCCCAGGCTGGTGGCCAGCTGCTGCGGGCTCAAAAAGGAGAGCGAGAGATTGGTGCGCTTTTGCAGCTGATGGACCAGCCGGGTGGTGAAGGCCTTGAGCAGCAGCAGGGTGCCGCGACTCGGCCCCTCCCCCTCGCTGGTCAGGATCTGGGTGGCGGCCAGCAGGTAGTAACGCTCGCCGTCAAACCAGATGCCGGCATTGGGCTTGAGACTGCCGTAGCGCACCAGATAATCGGTGAGGGAGGCAAGCTGGGCCGGCGTCTGCGTCACCAGCTGGCCGCCATGATAGGCAAACGCCGCCTGCGGCTGCTTGTCGGCATCATAGAGGGCCACCAGATCGACCCCCAGGGTCTCGAAGGTGCGCACGTTGAGATTCGCCGCCAGATAGGCGGGATCGCGGCTCACCATGTAGGCGTAGGTCTCGTCCCACTCGGACCAGTCCTGCCCCAGCATGGTGAGCTGGCCAAGCTCGGCCAGCACCACGGCCCGGACCCGCTCGCGGTTGCGCTCCACGCTCATGCGCTCCAGCTCGCCGAACTTGTTGCCGACCACATAATGAAGGCCGACATAGCCGACCCCCAGCAACAGCAGCAGCGTCAGCACTATGGTCAGCGTAATCTTGCGGCTGATCTTCATCTTTACCCACACTCCCGAACAGGTGACCCATTGAGTTTAATGGATTTTGCCTCTACGCCTGTTCCTTGCGCGAAAAAGCTCGCCAGAGCGACCAGCCTGCGGCGCCATGGCGTGAATGGGCACAAATGGCGTCATCCGGCTCACGGTTGGGGCTGCCAAGCGAACAAAAAATCGCTACAGTGTAACCGTGCCTCATTGGAAGAGGCTTCACGGGATCCCGGCATGTTCACACCTCTCACCCTTCCGCTTCGCCCCGCCCTGCTGCTTGGCCTGCTGTGCAGCTGCCAGGCCATGGCCGACGACGACTCGCGGGTGCAGCAGCGCGCCAACGCCGTGGTGTCGCTGATGACCTTCACCGTGGTGCCCGACATCACCGCCAGCAACATCAACATCGGCAGCGGCACCAATCAATCCTCGGCCCTCAACATGACCCAGATCGGCGGCGGCGCCACCATGAGCGAGAGCGTGCCGATTTATCTGGAAGGAACCCTGGGATTCAGCCGCTACGATCCCCAGTTCGTGGTCAGCAACGGCAGCGAGAGCCGCACCGTTCCCACCAAGTGGAACAGCCTGACCGCCACCGGCGGGATCGGCTGGGACATAGGGCTGCACCGGGACAGCCAAGGCGGCAACTGGGTGCTGCGCCCCATCGGCAACGTCACCCTCGGCACGGTGGCGAGCGATCTGCGCATCGGCAACTGGCTGCTGGGCCAGTACACCGGCAAGAACCTCGATTTTCTCGATGGCGGCCGGCTCGACGTCTACGGCCTCGGTGGCGCCATGATGCTGGACTACGAGCTGTTTTCCCCCGGCCAGGACATCGACGCCGAGCTGCGTTACTCCTATCAGCACCTGCAGAGCTTTGGCGGCACCGCCGCCAGCGTGACCGGCCAGGCCAACGCCGAAAACCTCGGCCTCTATCTGCGCCGGCGCGCCCCCATCGGCAATCTGACGCTGCTGGGCAAACCCGTGCGCTACGTGATGGAGGGGGCCCGCACCGAATACCTGGGCGAGCAGCGCGGCCTGCTTGGCTTCAACTCCCTCAACTCCCTCGGCCTCGGGGTGGAGCTCGACAGCAGCAAGTACGATATCTTCGTCACCCGCACCCGGCTGGTGGCCCGCTATATGTTCAGCCACAACACCAGCGGCTACGGCGTTGGGCTGGCGATGAGCTTCTAGGCCACTCCCTGCGGCTGCTTCCCTCTCTGGCGTTGGCACAAAAAGAGTGATGCGCCGCTCAGTTGGTGCAAGCCGTCACACATTCCCTCTGGTCAACTCGCTACAGTAGTTCACTTCGGCACCCCATTTTCCGGATGGCGCCAATCCTCTGGTGCCAAGCCAGACTCACGCCAATCAGAGTGCCCCGTCGCCAGGGAGAGGTATCGGGAGCGAGGAGAGATGACATGGACGTTACCGCCCTGATGGCCGTTCTGCTGAACCAGCTCTGGTTTCTGCTGCCACTGCTGTTGCTGGCCACCATCGCCAAGAGCCCCTGGTTCAAGGGCATGATCGGGGAGTGGCTGCTCAATCTCAGCATCCGGCTCTTTCTCGACCGGCAGGAATATCATCTGCTGAGCAATGTCACCTTGCCGCTCGAGCAGGGCAGCACCCAGATCGATCAGGTGCTCGTCTCCCGCTTCGGGGTATTCGTGATAGAAACCAAAAACATGAAGGGGTGGATCTTCGGCGATCCCAGCCACAAGCGCTGGACCCAGCAGCTGTTTCGACGCCGGCACGGCTTTCAAAACCCGTTGCATCAAAACTATCTGCACCTGATGACCCTCAAATCCCTGCTGGGGCTGGCGGATCACCAGTTGCATTCCATCGTCTATTTTATTGGCGACTGCACCTTCAAGACCCCCATGCCGGAGAACGTCATGCGTCGCGGCCTAGTCAGCTATATCAAGAGCAAGATCACTCCCGTCTTGAGCACCGCCGACGTCGATCGGATTGTCGACACCATTCAGCAAGGCCGCTTGACCGCCAGTTGGCAAACCCACCGGCAGCATGTCGCCCAGCTCAAGGCTCGTCATGCCGTCCCATCCGCCAACCATGTTTCCACCCGCGCACCTGTCAGGCAATTCGTTGCAAACCCACCCTCACAGAGCGTATCGCCACCGGATAATCCACCCCCGATCTGCCCCAGATGTGGCAGCACCATGATATTGCGCACCGCAACTCGGGGGGAGAACAAGGGCAATCAGTTTTGGGGATGCAGTGGATTCCCAAAATGCAGGGGCGTTACTTTGTTACACAGTCAGTCCCCTTAATTGGAAAACACTATACCGAATCATTAAACGGGCCAGAGCCATTGAAACTGTGCAGGGGATTCATTTTATGTTTACCACCCTATCGCCGCTTTAAAACCCCTTGGCCTAAATAACTGATCCCAATAGTGCTACACCTTCGCTGTGCCATAGCCATTCCCCGGGAAAGGAGACACGGTATCCAT